>CAZAQM010000097.1:0-5803 GCA_964487385.1 uncultured Dethiobacter sp. | reverse complement strand
ACGGTGATGGATCAGGCGGAATTCATTGAGTTTGTCATTCAAAATGTCTACCAGAACCTTTTTTATGGCGCGCTGCTGGCCATGCTGGTGCTTTTTGTCTTCCTGAGGAACCTGCGCAGCACCCTGGTCATTGCACTATCGATGCCCATTTCCGTGATCACGACCTTTATCCTCATTTATTTCGGCAAGCTTACTCTTAATATGATGACCCTGGGCGGGCTGGCTCTGGGCATCGGGATGATGGTGGACAGTTCCATCGTCGTTCTGGAAAATATTTTCCGCTTCCGGGAAAGAGGCCTGGACCGCATCGAGGCGGCTAAGACCGGCACGGCCGAGGTGGCCAACGCCATTACGGCTTCTGTTTTAACGACCGTGGCCGTTTTCTTCCCTATTGTCTTTGTGAAGGGGATTGCTTCGGAAATCTTCACCGATCTGGCTTTGACCGTTTCCTTTTCTCTCTTTTCATCCCTGTTGGTAGCCCTGACTCTCATTCCCATGCTGGCTTCGCGCCTGCTAAAGGTCCAAAGTATCGATAACAATAATAATGCTGGTGTTATGGGCAGCAATGGCGATGGCAGCGGCAGCGGAATCCCCGGCAGCAGCGGCTCCGGTGCGGTGAGCGGCATGGGGGGCAAAATTGCCGGTCTATCCCTGCGGGTCTTTCGCCGCACAGGGAAGTGGCTGAGGGCCCTGGATGAGGTTTATCGGATCATGCTGGCCTGGTGCCTGCGACGGCGCATGGCGACAGTGGGCATTATTGCCGCCCTGCTGGTGGGCAGCCTGTTGCTGGTGCCGGGCCTAGGTGCAGAGTTTATCCCGGCCATGGATCAGGGCATGATTAACGTGAGTGTGGAGCTCCCCCGGGGATCACGCATGGAAGAAACAGACAAGGTTGTCCGCAAGGTCGAGGAGGCATTTCAAATTTATGAAAAAGATATCGAGCTGGTCTTCTCCAGCGTCGGCAGTGGATCGGGAGGAATGGACATGGGCGGGGGATCAAATATTGGCAGCATCTATGTGACCCTGGCTCCGATAAAGGAAAGGGCGCACTCTGTCCAGGATATAATTGAGGCTGTGCGGGGCAGGGTTGTTTCCATACCCGGTGCGGAGATTAAGGTTACGGCAGCCGATATGGGTTTCAGCATGTTGGGACTGACCGCTCCTTTGGAAATAAATCTTAAGGGGGACGATCTTACAAGGTTGGGTGAACTTTCTAACCAGGCGGCTGAATTGGTGCGCAATGTGCCCGGCACCAGGGAGGTAACGACTAGCCTGGAGGAGGGACAGGCGGAGATCCATCTGCTGGTCAACAGGGAAAGGGCGGCCATTTACGGGCTTAGCGCCGCTCAGATTGCTTCGGCCGTGCGGACCTCCATCGAAGGGCAGGTGGCCACCCGTTACCGGACCGGCAGCGAGGAGATCGATGTGCGCGTGCGTCTCAGCGACGATGGACGCAAAGAGGTAACGGAAATAGCAGGCTTGCAGCTGGCCTCGCCCCTGGGCTTCATGGTGCCCTTGGGGGAAGTGGTGGAAATTCAGGAACAACAAGCCCCCAGCACCATCTCGCGCAGCAATCAGGTGCGAGTGGTGTCCGTTAACGCCCAACTGGACGGCAGCCGGGATCTGGCCTCCGTGATCAAGGATGCGGAGGAAGTCATTGGCAGGGAACTCGTTCTGCCATCCGGCTACACGCTGGAATTTGGCGGGGAATTTGAATTGATGAGCGATGCCTTTGGCGATCTGTACTTGGCGCTGTTAATGGCCATCGCTCTGGTCTATATGATCATGGCGGCACAGTTTGAATCGCTGCTGCACCCCTTTGTCATCATGTTTTCCATGCCGGTGACGATCATCGGCGTCCTCGCGGCTCTTTTCCTCACGGGCGTTACTTTCAACGTGGTCACCTTTATTGGTGTGATCATGCTGGCGGGCATCGTGGTCAATAACGGCATCATCCTGGTGGATTATATCAACCAACTGCGGCAGCGGGGCATGGAACGGGATGAGGCTATCCTCACGGCCGGCCCCACCAGGCTGCGGCCGATCCTTATGACTGCCCTGACGACCATCCTGGCCATGGTGCCCCTGGCCTTTGGCCGGGGCGAAGGTGCGGAACTGCAGGCCTCCATGGCTGTTGCCGTCGTGGGCGGCCTGACCACCTCCACCTTTCTGACCCTGCTCTTTGTTCCGGTAATTTATTCGCTTTTTGATGATCTGCGGAAGGTGGGGCGCCGGCGGGGAAGAAAAGGCAAAAGAAGCGGGGATGAAGGTCTGCCGGCGGATGTTGCCGGAATAGAGGGTAATTAGTGATGCCGGGATCTGTACTTGCTGCGACGGAGGTGATCTGAAAAATGCCTGATGGTGATAACGTTTCCGGGGATAAGCGACGGCGCATCATTGCCGCGGCGACAGCAGTTTTTTCCCTCAAGGGCTTTCACGAGGCCAGGGTGGAGGAGATTGCTGAAGAGGCCGAAGTGGGCAAGGGGACTGTCTATGAATACTTTGCCAGCAAAAAGGAACTTTTTTTGGAGATGCTATTCCATGTGCATCGGCATTTCAACAGGCGCTTGGAACGGGATGTTTCCGGTGCCAAAACCTTTCATGAAGGTTTGCAGAAGCTATTCGCAGCTACTTTACAGTTCATGACGCAGCATAAAGAGATGTCTCTCATCCTGCTGGGCGATCACCCGCTGTTGGGCGAAGATATCAGGGAGGCGCTGCTGGGGAAGGAGCAGCACGAGCTGGAGACCATTGCCAGGATGGTGCAAAAAATGATTAATCAGGGGGAAGTTCGGCCGGTTAATATCCAGGCCGCTGCCCTGGCGATCCTTGGCGCCCTGTACCTTATTTGCGGCCAGATCATGTTTTATGAGCACGATATTGAGCCCGGTTATGAGCAATTGTCCCAGGATGCCATCGATATACTTTTGCATGGCCTGGCCAGGTAGAGGCAGGTGAGCGAATGCCTTGTCATTGCCCTGAAAGCTTTGTTTAAAGGCAAGATCCTTCTCTTTGCTTAGGGTGGCAATGATGAGTGGTTTTCACAGCTATGACAGCAAGATTGTTCTGCCTTAGAAAAACATGGCTTTACAGCCATGTTTTTTCCTTTTGGAGAAGGGAAAAAAAGATAAAACAAGAATATTATTGAAGGGAAGGTTTGTTATGTATTGCTTTTGTTTGGCGATTACACTTTAGGGAGGATTAAAAAACATGATTTTTAATTATCGTTCTGCGAAAAGATGTGCCCTGTTTCTTTTTATCTCACTTTTGTTAATTTTGCCCCTAAGCGCTGTAGCAGCAGAGGGAGGGGCGGCAGGCGATCTGTATAATGACTGGGGTTATTTGCTCAATGGCGATAATGTGTACGATATTGCTGTTTCGGGGGGATATCTCTGGCAGGGGACCGGCGGCGGACTGATTTTGCGCAACCTGTCTGTTCCCCGGCTGTACAGGCATTTCCAACAGCTTAACAGCGGCCTTAACGGCAGCAAAGTCTACGCTGTGGCACCCGATGGGAAAGGGGGCGTCTGGCTGGGGACGGAAAAGGGAGCTTCCTACCGTAGCCCCAACGGGGGTTGGGTACATTATGATGCAGCAAACAGCCCGCTGAAAGGCAATGCCGTCCAAACGATTCACCTCGATGGCCAGGGCGGCATCTGGTTTGGCACCTGGTTGGGGGGCGCTTATTACTTGGGGCCGGATAGACAGTGGCAGGTTTTTAACAGCGGTAACAGCTCGCTTCCCGGCAATAATATTTATGCGATAACAACCGATGGCCAGGGGGGGGTCTGGTTTGGAGTTGATGGCCGGGGCGCCGCCTATTTGAGCGCCGGCGGAAAATGGCGGCTGATCAATGCGGCCAACAGCGATCTGCCCGTCAATGATGTGCTGGATATTGCAGTGGACGCCGAAGGCTCAGTCTGGTTTGCCACCTATAACGGGCTGGCTTGCCTGAAGGGCGATGGCAAGTGGACTGTTTATTCCGCCGGCAGCAGCAAACTTCCGGCCGGCCCTGTTTCAGCCCTGGCCCCGGCAAAGGACGGCAGCATTTGGCTTGCAGCCGGGAGCGGTTTGGCGCACCTTGCCGGGGGGGAAATAAAGGACGTTTACACTAAAGAGAACAGCAAGCTTAGCGGTGATGTGATTAAAAGCCTGGGGATAGATGAGCAGGATCGGATCTGGGCCGGTACCTGGGGCGGGGGTGTGGCCTGCCTGAACCTTGCCGAGGGAACATGGATAGTCTGCAATCATGAAACAATGGTAATTCCGGGGGGGGTAGCGCTTCCTTCCAATGCCGTCAATACTGTTTTGCCCGTTGGAGCGGAGGGGGAGGCAACGGTCTGGTTTGGCACAGACAGGGGCGCGGCGAAATTATCCCTTAAGGAGGGCGCCTGGAAAAGTTTTCCCCTGGCGGCGAAGAGCGGTGGCGAGCCGGCTCAGGTGCGGCAGATCAGTTTATCCCCTGATGGAAAGCGGCTGGCCCTGGCCCTCGATGGAAGCGGCCTGGCTGTAATGGGCAGGGACGGCGGCGCCGGGCAGCGCTACTATGAGGAGAGCAGCGGCCTCCCTTCCGATGCAGTGGTCGATGCGGCTTTTGATGCCGAAGGGGGATTGTGGGTCGCCACGATGGGCGGCGGGGCCGCGCATCTTTCTACTGCGGGCAAATGGACTGTTTATGATATGGCAAATAGCGAAATTTCTTCAGATTACCTCAACTGCGTATTTTTTCAGCCCGGCGGGGGCGGGAAAGTCTGGTTCGGGACCTGGGAGGGAGGAGCCTGCGCTTATGATATCGCGGCGAAAACCTGGCAGGTTTACAATATTGCCAACAGCAGCCTGCCTCTAAATGATGTTCGCTGCCTGACTGCCGATTCCGACGGGTCGATCTGGTTCGGGACCTGGGGGGCAGGTTTGGCCAAGTTGGGAAGTGATGGGAAATGGAAACTCTACGATAGTAAAAACGGGCTGCCCTCGAATATTATTCGCTCCCTGGCACAGGATGCGGCAGGCAGGATCTGGGTCGCCACGCCGGCCGGTGCAGCAACCTTAAGCGGGGATACCTGGAAGGCGTTTTGCTCCGGGGGTGCGGGTCTTCCCGCTGATGACCTGCGGCAGGTGACTGGGGATCGATCCGGCAATATTTGGTTTTCCACTTCCGAAAGCGGTGTTGCTGTCTATAATCCTGAGGGGTTGCCGGCAGCGCTTCGGGGGCTTGGCGGCCCGGCTCAGAAACCGGAGGAGATTCTCCTTTACCTGGGCGATAAAATTTTGGCTCCCGATGTGCCGCCCCTCATGCAGTCGGGCCGGGTGCTGGTTCCCCTGCGCATTATCTCAGAAAGCCTTGGGGCAGAGGTGAACTGGGACAGCGGCAGCGGGAAAATTGAAGTGATAATTGAAGGGAAAAAACTGGAACTAGCTGTGGGCAATAAAAAGGCTTCTCTCAATGGGAAGCGTGCCGATTTGGATGTCCCGCCGTCTTTCGTTAGCGGCCGGACGATGGTGCCCCTGCGCTTCATCGGCGAAAGCCTGGACCTCGATGTCCACTGGGATGGCGTGATCAGGGCAGTGCTTCTCAGGTAATAGTCTGACACAGGGACGGGGGAATTGACACACTTATTCCCGGTGTCCGATACGCATATCGACGGGATAACGGCCATCGAATGCCCGGTAAGTGTTGTTTCCAGGGAAAGGGTTAATGATTATCATGATTATGGGGTGCAAAAGGGTCCGTCCCCAGTGCACGATTATAAGCATTCCTGTAATCCGTGAAACAGCTCTTTGAAAAATTAATAACCTCCAGTTA
>CAZAQM010000096.1:0-8058 GCA_964487385.1 uncultured Dethiobacter sp. | reverse complement strand
CTGCCGCGGCCTTCCCTGTTCGCTTCTTCTCTTTCCAGGTCCTCCCTGCAGTCAAAACAGTAGGGAGTATAGGGGATTGCTTCCAAGCGCTCCTTATCAATTTGGCGGCCGCAAATAGTGCAGATACCGAACCTGCCCTCTTCAATCCTCTGCAGCGCCTCATCGATCTCCTTTAGTGTGTTGTGGCGCTTTTCATTCAGGGAAAGATCTTTGGAGCGTTCAAAAAGCTCGGAACCCACATCGGCCGGATGGTTATCGATCAGGGAAAGCTCCTGAATGCTTTCCCTGAAGGAGACTGGCGATTCCATGCCTTCATGGTTTTTCGCCAGAAGGCCCTCCTTTTCCTTTTGCAGCATATTGCGGAAACCGTTCAGATCCAGTTCCGGCATGGATTAAAACTCCCTTTTGTGTTTTTACGTCAAAGATAGGTCAAAATAATGCGCACCAACTCCGCTAAAAAATCCCCAATCAGAGGCAGGTTCAGCACTACGAGCCTCTGTAAAATGTAGAGGATGAAAGCGCCAAATATTGTGAGCCCCAGGGCCATGCCCAGGCCTCTGAAAATTCCTCCCAAAAAGTTAACGAACAGATAGCGCCGGGGATTATTCAGCTGATTCATATACTCGGCAAGATTAAATTTTTCCATCTGCTGCGTCAGCTCAGCCAGTTTATCCCCGATATCCCTTAACCTGTTTCCGGAATTGTTTTCATTAATATTGTCTTTCATCCTCGCTTAACTTCTAATGATAACTTTTCATTTATAGCATTTCCTTAGGGAGCAGGATTAATCCCCTGATTTGCCAAAATATCTTCGCAGCGGGAGCAGACGCCGGGGTAGCGCCTGTCATCGCTTACTGTCGTCGATACCATCCAGCAGCGCTGGCACTTTTCACCCGGAGCTTTTTTCACTTTGATATTCAGCTCCAGCTCTTGCGCTTTTTCGCTGCCTTTTTCTGCGGGAAAATCAGGTTCCCGCAGGTGGCAGGAGGAAACGATTAAAATAGTTTCCAAAAGGGAACCATGCTTTTGTAACTGCTGAAAGAGCTCACTATCGGGATAAAGCTCCACTTCTGCCTGCAGGGAGTTGCCGATGGTCTTTTCTCTCCTGGCCTTTTCCAAAACCCGGTTGACCTCCTCTTTTAGCTTGAGCAGCACTTCCCATGATTCTGCCAGTGCCTCGTTCCCATAGTGTGCCGGCAGTTCGGGCCAGGAAGCCAGCAGAACGCTGCTTTCCTCCTTCGAGGGCAGATAGGACCAGATCTCTTCCGCCGTGAAGGAAAGGATGGGTGCAACCAGCAAAGTAATCGTCTTCCATACCTTGAGGAGAACTGTTTGCACGGAGCGGCGGGACAGGGAATCCTTCTCCAGGACATAGAGGCGATCTTTGACGATATCCAAATAAAAGTTGCTCATATCCACGACGGCAAAGTTATGCACGTCGTGGAAGACCTGGTGAAACTCAAAACTATCATAGGATTTCGCTGTCTTTTCCACCAGCTTATAAAGGCGGTGCAGGGCCCAGCGGTCCAGTTCTTCCAGCTTTTCATATTCCACCTCATTTTTCGCCGGATCAAAATCCTGGCAGTTGCCGATGAGGAACCGGCATGTATTGCGTATTTTGCGGTAAATTTCCGTCAACTGCTTTAAAATTTCCTTGGAAAGATGAACATCGCTGGTAAAATCGGCACTGGACACCCAGAGGCGCAGGACATCGGCGCCATAATTTTTGATGATATCTTCGGGAGCAAGAACATTGCCCAGGGATTTCGACATTTTTCTCCCCTCGCCATCGACAACCCAACCGTGGCTTAAAACTGTCCGGTAAGGCGGCTTGCCCTTGATAGCCACTGCAGTAAGGAGCGAGGATTGGAACCAGCCGCGGAACTGATCGCTGCCTTCCAGATAAAGATCGGAAGGCCAATAGAGATCTTTCCTGGTCGTCAATACGGCCTCATGGCTGGAGCCGGAATCAAACCAAACGTCCATAATATCCTGTTCTTTGCGAAAATGTTTCCCTCCGCAGGAACTGCAGGCGGTTCCCTGCGGAAGAATTTCCTCGGCAGCATAAAGATACCATGCGTCGGATCCTTCTTTGGCAAAGAGCTTTTGCACGGCAGCAATGCTTTCCGGAACGAGAAGGGCTTCCCCGCAATCCTCACAATAAAAAATGGGCAGCGGAACTCCCCAGACCCGCTGGCGGGAGATACACCAGTCGCGGCGATCGGCAATCATATTTTTCATCCGCCCTTGTCCCCAGGAGGGGACCCATTTGACATCATCGACTGCTTCCAGCGCCTCCTCCCGGAATTTTTCAATGGAGGCAAACCACTGCTCGGTAGCCCTGAAGATTACCTCTTTTTTACAGCGCCAGCAATGGGGGTACTGGTGGGTGATAAAGGTAAGGTCCAGCAGGACCTTTTCCCTGTCCAGCGCTAAGGCCACAGCTTTATTCCCTTCATCATAACGCAGACCGGAAAACTCCCCGGCCTCGGGGGTAAAGACGCCCTTGCTGTCCATGGGGGCAAAAATGGGCAGATCGTAAGCCAGCCCGGATTCATAGTCTTCCAGCCCGTGGCCCGGGGCAATATGCACACAACCGCTGCCCTGTTCGAGGGTGACATAATCTGCCAGAATGACCGCCGATTCCCGCTCAAAAAGCGGGTGCCTGCAGCGAAGCCCTTCCAGTTCGCTGCCGCTAAACTCCTTGCCGGTTTCCTCCGCCTCTAAACCCAGATCGGAAGAAACCTTCCCTAGCAGATCCCTGGCTACGAGGAGGTACCCCTTGTTCGTCTTAACCAGGCTGTAAACATAGTCAGGGTGCACGGCAATGGCCACATTTGCCGGTATCGTCCAGGGCGTCGTCGTCCAAATCAGCACCGAAACGGGTCCCAGGCTATCGTCCCATTTCCCCTGGGCATCGGCGACTGGAAATTTCACATAGATCGAGGGGGATTTCCTTTCCTGGTATTCTATTTCCGCCTCCGCCAAAGCAGTTTCGCAATGAGGGCACCAATAGACAGGTTTAAGCCCCTTATAAATAAACCCTTTTTCCGCCATCTTGCCAAAAACGCCAATCTGCACGGCCTCGTAGGCCGGATCCAGCGTAATGTAGGGATTGTCCCATTCCCCTATAACTCCCAGCCTGATGAACTGCCGGCGTTGGCTATCCAGATAGCTCAGGGCATAATCACGGCAGAGGCTTCTAAACTCCGTGATGGGAAGATCTTCCCTTCTAATCTTTTTGGTTTTGATCACTTGGTGCTCGATGGGCAGGCCGTGGGTATCCCAGCCGGGAACATAGGCAACATCAAAACCCCTTAGAAATTTATATTTATTAATAATATCCTTGAGCACCTTGTTGAGGGCTGTTCCCATATGGATATCACCATTGGCATAGGGAGGCCCGTCATGAAGCAAAAATTTGGGGGATCCTTTTCTTTTCTCCCGGCACTGCTCATATATTTTTTGTTTTTCCCAGGATTCCAAGATCGTGGGTTCCTTCTTGGGAAGTCCTGCCCTCATCGGAAAATCTGTCCGGGGAAGATTGAGTGAGCTGCTGTAGTCCATGGTTAAATTCCCAAGCTCCTTTCCTTTTTTTTTATCAGTGGAATCAAATTAAAAATCCCGTCCGCCTTAGGGACGAGATTTTTCCCGCGATACCACCCTTTTTGTTAGGATTAATTCATCATAACCCCTCCAGAGCTATAACGCAGCCTGAACGCTTACTTCTACTAACCCTGCCCTCAGGGCTTTGGAAATAAGAACTCCCGGGTGATCTTCGGGATGGGCTGTCTTGCCGGCTTTCACCTGACCCGGCTCTCTAAAGCGGACAGTGCCCTGGCCCTACTCTCCCGTTCATCGCTTCTACAGTCATTATAAATATTATTTTTCCCCGCGTCAAACAAATTAATACGGCTGGGATCAGCCGGCGCTTTCACTGCCTTCGTTTTCAATCTGCAGCCAATCTTCCAGTTCCAGGGTGGCCAGCTGCGCTTCGACGAAAGAACGAAAACGAAGTTTAAAGATCTGCGCCTGTTTGTAGACTTCCTCATGTTCTGCCAGGATGCGGCTAGCCTTGTAGCGGGCTTCTTCCAGGAGGCGCTGCGCATCCTTTTCCGCCTCCCGGCGGATCAGATCTGCTTCCTTGCCGGCATTGCGCTTAACATCTTCGGCCGTTTCCTGGGCCACGATGATGGAATTGTGCAGGGTATTTTCCAGCCTCTGGTATTGCCCCAGCTTTTCTTCCAGCTGCCTGACCTGTTCCTCCAGGCTAATCTTCTCTTTAATGGCAGTTTCATAGTCTTTGGCTGCCTGCTCTAGAAATTCATCGACCTCTTCCTGCTTATACCCGCGAAATCCCTTGGTAAATTCTTTATTCTGAATATCAATTGTCGTTAAACTCACTTACCCACCCCCCCTGACTTGACAATCGGGAGCCCCCGATCGATTATGATCTTTAATTTTGACAATTCTTTTGCTTTTCCTGCCTTATTGCTAAATAATCCTGTTTAACAGCAGGCGGATTCTCCCTTTTTTGCTCTCCCCGAGGATCTCTCTTATCTCCAACCGGCCCCGGCCGGCCAAAGAGATTAGATCGCCGGCTTTAACGCTTTTGGCGGGCTGTCTTATCACCTGGTAGTTCACCTTGACCTGCTCGCCTTTGATCAGCGGAGCAATCCTGGAACGGGAAAGGGCAAAACCCAGGCCGGCCACTGCATCAACCCTCATGGAGGCCACCGTTCCCCTGATCTCCTTTATCTGGCGCGCCGGCAGTTCCGGGCCTGGTCCCGCCGGATCGATCATCTCTGTTTGGACGCTGTAGCGCCCAATCTTCGTCAGGTTTTGCCCGAGAAAAGAAGCAAGCTGCGGCAACAAAAAAATATAGGCTTCCTCTTTCCCGTGATAAACGATATCCCCCAGGGTTTCCCGCTTTATGCCCAGCCCCATCAAAGCGCCCAAAAAGTCCCTATGGGTTAAAATTCCGGGAGGAAAAGTCCCCCTTACGAGAACACAACTGACCCCGACGCTGTTATCTGCGGCAACCATCCCGGCCGGAACAACGCCGATGCGCACCCGTTCCGCTTCCGGATAACCGCCCCAGAAAGAACATTTCACCTCCCCGGGAAAGGAACGCAACAGTTCCCTGGCAATCTGCTGCTGCCTGGGATCGGCAAAGGGCGTCCATTGCTGCAGGTGAGCGCCTGCAGACCTTTCCAAAACGGACCCAAAATAAGCAGCCCATTTGTTTTCATTGGGGAGAACATAATTTGGAAATTTTTCTTTCAATTATTGATCAGCCTCCCGCTGAAAAAGCTAAAGCAGGCCAAGCAAGAGCCCCCTGAGCAAGCGTAAAACGATCAGGGCAAGAATGGGGGAAAGATCCAGATATCCCCCGCCGCCCACCCGCAGGGAGGGAACGATGCTGCGAAAGGGGGCTAAAAAAGGTTCGGTAACCTGATAAAAAAAACGGGTAAGGTTAAGGAAAAAAGGATTCCCATAAGGGCTGATAGGAAAAAAACTAAATAGAATGCGAATTAAAATTAAAAAATATAAGATATCAAAAAACGTACTGACAATATTCTTCAGGAAAATAACAGACACCCCCAAATCAGGCTAAACTTTTAACTATTGCCACAAGTTTATCCGTTTCTTCCCTCGCGGTCAACATCGCCGCAAAAAAAATCCCAGGCTAGGCATCCCTCGGCCCAAACAAAGCTGTTCCTATCCTGACCATATTTGCCCCCTCCTCTATCGCCACCTCAAAATCATTTGTCATCCCGGCAGAAAGGTACTGCATCTTTACACCTTCCATACGAATACTGGAAAACAACTGATAAAGCCGGCGAAAAAAAGGACGCGTCTTCTCTGGATCGGGGAAATACGGGGCAATGGCCATCAGGCCCCTGATTTTCAGAGCACTGAAGCCTGCCATCTCCTCCAACGCAGGCAGTACTTCATCAAAGTCAAAGCCGAATTTACTTTCTTCTGAACCGATATTTACTTGAACCAGTGCATTGACCGTTTTATTTTGCTTTTCCCCCTCTCTTTGCAGCATCCTTGCCAGTTTCAGTGAATCCAGGGAATGGATAAGATCGAAAGCCGGGAGAACAAGCTTGGCCTTATTTGTCTGCAGATGGCCTATAAAATGCCAGCGAGGACCCCGGGGCAGAGCTTCAATTTTGGGCAGGCCATCCTGCACCCTGTTCTCGCCGAAGTCCGTAATGCCCAGCTCCCAAGCCTCGCGGATCAGCCCGGCGGATACTGTTTTTGTTACGGCGATAAGCGTGATATTCTCAGCCGCAATACCCCTTGTTGCCGCTGCCGCCTCCAGACGCCTTTTTATTTGCTTTAAATTTTCCCCTAGCACACTAACCCCTCCCTTTCTGTTGCCTACTGGAAAAAACGTTGCCCTTCCCTTATTTTATCCGGGTCAAGGATTACATTCTCGTAGGCTTCGAGGTTTTCAACGAGGTAAGACTCCTCTTTTTCCCCCAGTACCTGCACTTCACAAAAAGAAATAATACCCTTTTTAATAATAAAAACACCTTTTTTGCCATCCTTTTCTACGAGCGTGCCACCGGGAACCATTGTACCCTCGATCTGGTCGTAAACAATTTCTGCCTGGCACCAGCGCATATTATAAAAATTATCCAGGGATTGATTGATGGCCCATGTAATTTGGCAGGTCTTTCCCTCTTCCCTCACTTCCACCTGTTTACCGGTAACAGGGCAATCAGGTGCACAGGAAAAATACAGGAGGACCTGAGGCCGCTCAGCAAGAATTTTCCCCATGGAGGCAGGAAGCACAGCGCTAAAATACCAGGTATAATTGTTTATGATCCTTAGAAGCGGGGAGGAACTGCCCACCTTTTGGCCGCTGCACATGGATTGGACCTGAAAAGGCCTTTCATTAAATTCTTCCTCCGTGAAATAAGGAAAACCCGAACCGGGGCCAAATCTTTCCCACCCATCGATCTTTAGGCTCACCAAGCCGGCCCTGGAGTTGATCACGGCGGCCCCTCCGCTCCCTGGAACTGGAGGCGGAACATGTTCTTCAGTTATCTCACTGCCAAGAAACCATTTCTTAAATTTTCCAAAATAATCAGCCTCATCCTTTTCCTGCTCCTCATCGGTACAAAAGTCAGCCTCTTCCGGGGGAAGATCACATATCCTCACCAGTTCCTCCCCTACAGGCACCCTGGAACCTTCCTCGACAAGGTAATAGGCAAAACCGGAGCGGGGTGATGAAACAACCTCCTCCTCAAAGGTAACTAATCCGTATATATTAAAAGTTTTTTCCAGGGAGCCTTCCCCGGCCGCAATAGTATGAATGGATCCCTGCCCCAGAGCCCCCCAAATCCAACCGATCAGGATCTGGGCCGGCAGGAAAAGGGCAAAAAAAAGCAAAATAAAAAAAAGAGGGGGCCTGCCGGGTTTCCGGGTTTTTTCCAATCCTTGCCCCCCGCCTTTAATTACCTTGAAACCGACGGGTTTCGGTTTTTGTTTCCCACCTTTATCCATTAATACCCAATCTCCATATCTCCACATGCCCGATACCGGCGCCGGCAAGCTGCCGCAAAAATTCAGCCGATCCGTGCGGATCGAGCCCGGGCATGATCAGGACCTTGCTAGAGCAGCCTGCTGAACAATAACGGTGCAGCTCCCTCTCCAGGGCAATCTTTTTGCCCAGGCCTTCATCTTCCTGGAAAAGAATGAAGCCCGGGCTGTATAGATCCCTGTCGGTCACACCTTTGATGAGTCCGAATTCATCCCTGTCCCGTTCGGTAAAACGCTGCAGCCGGCCATCTCCCGCCACGCCGGACAGGGCAAAATTCAAATCATATTCTTCCTGAAAAGAGTGGACTCTTTTGGACATATGCTCCAAAACCCTTACAAAAAGCTGGGAATCCCCTTCGTCCTGCTCCCCTTTACCGCTGAGCAGCAAGCGGAGGGCTTCCGGCAAGCCGACAAAGCCCAGGGACATCACCCCGTTCTTCAGCGCTTCTCTGATGCTATCGTCGGGGGAAAGGTTTTCGCTGCCCATATAGTGTCCCTTTC
>CAZAQM010000095.1:0-8067 GCA_964487385.1 uncultured Dethiobacter sp. | reverse complement strand
CTGAGGATACAATATTATCAGTCGCTCTTATTTTTTCATTAAAATCAATTGTCACCTCCATCGTGACCTTATTATTTTCTGCCATCTCTTTATTTAAAACCACAATTCGCTTTTTGGCATAAGACAACGGATCATCGGTAATCTTAAGCAGTTCTGAATGCTTTCCTATCCTTTCCACATTTTTAGTTGTTGTCTTTTTGCCATTCCTAAACCCTAGCTGAACATAGTAAATGGGATCCTTTGCTCTTTTATCATAATATAGTTTCATGTAGAGATTATACCATAATATACAACAACATACAACACCTAATTTTAATTATTTGACATAAAATATGCCGCTGCTATGCGGCTTTGAAGGTATTGATTGGGTTGTTAAGTGTCGAAAACCCGTCAAGTAAAATCATGGCGTACGCATCTTTCGCCGGGGGAAACCTCGATTCCACTGAAAAAGCAGGTTTCTTCTGCAGAAAAGATATGTGGCAAGAAGGCCATTGTCAACCCGGAAAGAATTTTTCTGCTATAATGAAATAGAATAGCAGGAATATATGTTTAAGGGAACCTGGGAGCCCAGCGGTATTTAAAAATTAATTTTTCTTGATAATCAGGTGCTTTTTTATGATCCTGCCCTAGGTTATAAAGGAGGAAAAACGAAAAAATGAACCGGTATCTCGAAAAGATGGTTTTAAATGAAGAATTAAAGCAAATTTTTAGCGGCCATCCCAAGATAACTGTTCCGGAAAGCCGGGAACACATCCTGGATCTGGCCATGGGTGGAAAAGATGGCGATTCATTTGAAATTTCCTATAACATTGCCGGATATGGGAAAATTGTGGAGGCAACGGTGGCAAGATGTAAAAATGGCATTGTTGTCAACTATATGGATGATTATATGAGAAGGCGCGATCCCGATTCAATGATCATCGCCGATGGTAAGGAGACCGACAAACCCAGATATATCGACGTTTATAAAAAGGAATTTGAGCCCTTGCGGCAATTGAGTCTGGCCTGGCTGAAAAAACAGGATCTGATCGTCATGCCCTTCCCCGCGGGGGGTGAGGGTGAAAACCTAAGCTACCCCGCCCTCTTTGTCGGCCCGGAAAATGCCGGTTTTTTTGCAGGCGGACTCGCCGATCTTCAGGGTTTCGTTCCCGCGGAAAAAATTCCGCAGGGGTTTACACCCCGGGCCGTCATCTATCTCGTCCCACCCTTCAGGCAGACACATTTCGATGGGAAACAGATCGTCGTGCATAACCGCCTGGAGGACATGCATGAAATATTCTCCTATAACCTTTATCCCGGCCCCAGCGCCAAAAAAGGGGTCTATAGCGTCCTGCTGGATTTCGGCGAACAGGAGGGCTGGCTTACCGCCCATGCCTCCACGGTAAAAGTGATTACCCCTTACGACAATGTCCTGGTGCTCATGCATGAAGGAGCCAGCGGCGGAGGAAAAAGCGAGATGATCGGCCCCATTCACCGGGAGGACAACGGCCGCATCCTTCTAGCCCGGGGTATCAGCTCCGACGAACAGATCTATCTCGATTTAAAAGAAACCAGCGAACTATGCCCCATTACCGATGATATGGCACTCTGTCATCCATCCTTCCAGCAAAAGGGCAAAAAGCTGGTGGTCAAGGATGCGGAAAATGGCTGGTTTTTAAGGATCAATCATATCACCAGCTATGGCACAGACCCCTTTTATGAAAAATTGAGCATACACCCCGATGAACCGCTCTTCTTTTTTAACATCCAGGGCACTCCCGGATCCACCTGCCTGATCTGGGAACATACCCCCGACAGCTCGGGAAAACCCTGCCCCAATCCCCGGGTGATCATGCCAAGGAAGCACGTTCCCGACACAGTTGATGAACCTGTGGAGGTGGATGTCAGAAGCTTTGGAGTGAGGACACCGCCCTGCACCAGGGAAAATCCCACATACGGGATAATCGGCATGCTGCACATCCTGCCCCCGGCCCTAGCCTGGATCTGGAGGCTGGTATCACCCCGTGGCTATGACAACCCGAGCATTATCGACAGCGAAGGCCTTTCCGGCGAAGGCGTTGGTTCCTATTGGCCTTTTGCCACCGGCAAGATGGTCGACCAGGCCAACCTGCTGCTGGAGCAAATGATCAACACGCCTGATACCAAGTACAGCCTGATCCCCAACCAGTATATCGGCGCCTTTAAGGTTGGCTTCATGCCCCAATGGATAATCCGGGAGTACCTGGCCCGCCGGGGCACGGTTCACTTTAAACCGGAACAAAAAATACCGTCACGGTGCCCGCTCCTGGGCGAGGCCCTCAACTCCCTCAAAGTGGACGGCACCTACATCACCAGGAGGCTTCTGCAGGTTGACAGGCAGCACGAGGTGGGGGAGGAGGGCTATGATGCCGGGGCGATAATTCTTACAGATTTCTTCAAGGGGGAGATCAAGCAATTCCTCACCCCCGGGCTCTCGGCCTTAGGCAAAAACATAATTGAATGCTGCCTCAGCGACGGCATACAGAAAGACTACGAAGACATTTGGGCCGGCATGGGTATTTAGTTAAAGGAAAAAGGTGATCTTCAACTCATATTTGGAGATCCAACAGACTGACAAAGGATATGTTCATCGTTTTACCGCTAATTTCCATCAGGGCGGCGCTGACGGGAAGGTTAAATCTTCCCGGTCCGGCGCTTCCCGGGTTCAGATAGAGCACGCCGTTTCTCCGGTATTCGGCCGGTTTGTGCGAATGGCCGCTGATGACGACATGAATTTGTGCCGCTTTGGGATCAAGATCGAGGCCGGCGAGATCGTGCAGAACATAAACGCAGGTGTCCTCAATTGTTACGACCTCAGTCAAGGGAATCCCCGCGGCCCATTCGCCTCTGTCCATATTGCCCCGCACGGCGACAACGGGAGCTATTTCCCTTAAACCATCCAGCACAGCAGGCTTGCCGATATCCCCGGCATGAATTATTAATGCGCACCCCTGAAAAACCCGGGGCACACCCGGGCGCAAGAGCCCGTGCGTGTCGGATATAACGCCGATCAATTTCTTTTCCATGGATCACCCGTCCTTTTTGTGACTTTTGTGACTAAAAAAGCCCGGCAATTGACAGCTGACAGTTATTACCTTTTGCCTTTCTCCTGATATATTTCCTTCACTAATTTGGCAATCCGCCTCCCCGACTGCTTCTCTTTAAGGCGCAGCCTGCCTTCCTTTTTGGCCTCAAGATGTGCCAGCTCCTTTCGCAGCTTCAGCCAGCTATTCCACCTTTGCATGTCGAGCGCCCCGGAATAAAGCGCTTCTCTGACGGCACATCCCGGTTCATTGTTGTGGCTGCAGTCGTGGAATTGGCATAGTTTAACCAGCTCTTCAATGTCACCGAACATGAACTCCATGCCCGTATCTGCCTCCCAGAGGGAAAACGAGCGCATCCCGGGCGTATCCAGAAGCATTCCTCCCCCATTCAAAAGAACGATTTCCCTGTGGGAGGTGGTATGTCTGCCCCGGGCATCATGTTCACGGATAGCCTGTACTTTAAAGAGGCCTCCCCCGGCCAGAGCGTTGGCCAGGGTTGATTTGCCGACGCCCGAAGAACCAAGGAAAGCAACAGTTTTGCCCCGGGCGAAATACTTCCTTACACCCTCCATGCCCTCCCTGGTTACGCAGCTTATGGCATGAACTTCCACACCCGGTGCAGTGTCGCAGGCAAGTGCTTTTTTAGCGGCCACATCCCCGCAGCAATCGGTCTTGGTCAGCACTACAACCGGTCTGGCCCCGCTTTCCCATGCTGCAATCAGATACCTTTCCAATCTGCGCATGTTAAAATCCCTGTTCAAAGACTGCATCAGAAAAACATAATCCACGTTCGCAGCGACAATTTGTTCTTTTACAGCTATTCCGGAAGCAGCCCTGGAAAATTTTGTTTTCCTGGCAAGAATAAAACAAAGGGACAACCGGCCGCTTTCTGCGGCACACTCCAAAGCTGCCCAGTCGCCCACCGCCGCCTGCAGTTCATTGTCATGTTTCTGCAGGGGCTTGTTCACCAGATACTCCCCCCGGCCGGCAGCTATTCGCAGCATTTGGCCGTAATCCGCTATTATTCTTCCCGGAAACATTTTTTCTGCACATCTTTCTTTCCATTGGCGGGCAAAATATTCATCCCATCCATAATCTTCTATGCTCATTGTTCTAATTCATCCTTTATCATTTTCTATTCTGCTTGCCTGACCTTTTTTTGTTCTTCTTAAAAAGGATCTAAAAATCCCGCAGATCGGCCGCCTGCGGGATTGCCCAAGGGAACACACAATAAAAAAATACGCTACCGGCGTGTGTTTGTTCATTTTTAAAGACACGTTTCAGGTCGCACGAAAGCAGTTTTTGCACAGGAAACACCAACAAAGCCTCCCATAAAAATGAAAAGCCATTGGGTAAAACCTGTGCCGCTATTTAGTTAGCCGGAAATCACCCTGGCATCTTTTACCGACATTTCAGCAACTCCTTTCACATGTAAACGGCAGAATTACTGCAATATGCTCATTATACGCCCGATTGCCGGGCGCTGTCAATAAGGGGAACAAGCTGGAACAGCGCTGATTCGTCCCGCTGTGTGGACACCCTGGTACCTTGGCAATATGCCCGGCACTATCAACCTATACCCGGGACCTGCTACCCGCAAGGCTAGCGCCCATGCCGGGCGCGCCGCCGAACAGGCCCGGGCATGAAGCATCAATCATGCCCGGGCCTGTGTTATCAGCTGCCCGCCTGTTCCCCATATGCAGCCGATCCTTTTGGAAATACAGCCCTATGGGTGCAACATTATTACCGTTAAATAGACTTTGCTATTTTAATCAACTGATCGGTATCAATTCCGGAGGCTTTGGCTCTAAGAATGTACATCACCCCATCAATTTCTACATCGAGAAATCCTTCGCCAACCACCCCTTTATTGCCGTTGATTTCTACTTCTTCAACATTGCCGATGCTTGCTTCATAGACAGTTTCATTATTCATCAACCTGAGCTGCAAATAAATTTCATTACTATGGTCGGTGTTGCTAAAATATACATAGGCATATTCACAATTTTTAACAGGTTTTCCGCTTTCATCATTGAACAATTGAATTCTGTCAAATGCATAACCCTGCGGCAGATAACCGGGTAATGAAAAATCGAATGCCAGGTAGGATTTTGCTTCTTCAAGATCGGTCATAGCTGTCATGCGGCTGTTTTGCCGCTCGTCATATTCTTTTTGGGTCATCGCTGCAAGATCTTCCGTCCCATCTCCCCGGACCATTACAGACAAAAACACTAATTCGCCGCTTTGGTTATAAATTTCCATATCCTCGGAAAACTGTTCAAGCATATTCCCATTTTTATCATACAGCTTGCCTTTTAGTTCATCAGGAACCGTTAACTCCGGCGTGCCTGTTTGTTCTTCCACCACATATTTGGCATGTTCCCCCACAAAGACCTCCTTGATAATCCTGTAAAACTCCTGGCCGTACGAAGTCATGGCAAAGCCCATAACAAACACGATCAACAACGCCGAGGCAAGAATTGGTTTTCTGAATGTTTTTTTCATAGCAAAAGACTCCTTTCCGTCATCAACACATTTACCCTTGCCAATATTTAACAGTAGCTTGCTCAATATTTTTTCTTTATTGCTGCCTTCCAAACTAAAATCCGTTCTTAATATTTCTTCCAAAATACTATTTTTATTGGTTTTTCCCATTGCTTACTGCACCTCCTTTTCTAATTCTTTGCGGAGTTTCCTTAAACTTCGAAAAAGAATAGTACCAACGTTGGAAGAGGATATACCCATAACCTCCGCGATATTTTTATTTTTCAATCCGGCGGCAAACTTTAATGCCACAATATTCCTCTCCTTTCCGCTTAGTTTTGCCAGTGCCTTGACCAGGCTGACATTGCTTTCATTAATTACAACAATTTCCTCCGGCTGACCGCCTCTGGAAAGAAAACCAACAATACAGCTCAACGATATGGAAAATTTCTTCTTTTGCACCCGAAAATAATCTGTTACTGTATTGCGGGCAATTTTAAAAAGCCATGCTTCAAACACCGGCTTCTTTGGATCGTAGGTACTATACTTTTGTATAACCCGTTCAAAGGTTTGGCTGACGAGATCCTCAACATCGTGGTGGTTGTTGATTCTGTAGCTGATGTAGTTGTAGACGCGTTTATAATATGTTTCATATATTTCTCTAAATACGCCGGAATCAATGTTGGCTAGGGATTTCTGTCCTTCAGCCGCACTAACAACGATCGATATTGCAGAATCCATAATTTCCTCCTTTCGTGCGGTGAGTTTAACATTGCGCAATGTTTGTTTCATATGTTAATACGTGAAAAAGGCAAATGTATTACAGATCTTTTTCTGTTGCACTCAATTGGATATGCCGCGCCATTTTCGCCTGTATTCAACCCTTTAAGGCAATTGCTGTTGGCAATACTAATTCGCCCCTGTCCATATTGCCCGCAGGGCAACGACAGGGGCGCTCTTTTTAAAGGCATCAGGCAGATAATGGGCGCCTTTTGCCTATTATTTTGCTCCCGTGTAAATCAGGACAGCGTCCCGCAAAAATGCCGCCAGGCCGGGCTGTTTCTGATCGTAATAGGCCCTGAATCTTTCGTCATCCACGTACATCCGAGCCACTCCCGCGTGGGCTTCCCGCGTATATCCTTCCCAATAAAAACTTAACCACCGGCGGTGCAGATCCGCTGCCTTTTGAGCCTGTTCACCACCGGGATCGCCGTTTTTGAAAGCAGCATGGAGCAGCGCCAAATAGTCCTTTTCCAACTTCGCAGCCTGATCGCACTGTTCCCGTGTCATCTTTTTCAACTTTTCGTACGATTTGTTAACAGCTTCAACGCCATATTTTTTACGAATTTCCTCGCCGTACTTTTTTTCGTTATCGTCAATTAATTTTTGTTTAAAACCCTCAAATTTTTCCTCGTCGCTCATGATTATTCCCCCTAGATGCGATATCCCGATGAGTTAATTCTTGCCGGCATAAGAATTCCTATCTCGTCATAATATCTCAGCGTTCTGGGGCTGATCCCAGCTGTTTGGCTTAGCTTTTGCACCGTATATTCCATGTTTGGCCTCCTGTCAGGAATACTATATACCTTTACGTAACGTTAATGTCAAGGCTTGTGGTAAAGTCATTTGGCTGTATGGGCAAAAGGCCCGGAAGAATTGGCGCAGTATTTTTTATAGCCGGAGAAAGGCGCTTGCCGATGATTTTGCTGATACGGCGACATTTGCCATGCCGGGTTATGCCGGACCGATGCCGGCGGCACCAACCGCGGGGAAAAAACATTCTGCCGGGGGAAATTGTATGATATAATTAATTTGATTATTCGGAAACAGGAAAATGGTTTAAACTATTAATCCAAAGTGCTTTAAGTTTAAGAATAATACTTTAGACATGGAGGGTATTGCTATGAAAGATTTCTTTTTGGAAACGAAACTTTCAGAAGAAGAACTGCTGGAAAAAGCCTATGAAATAGGATCGCAGGGGGAAAAAAAATATTGGGGTTGCTCGCAAAGCGTCCTATTGCCCTTTATCGAATTGCTTGGTTTAAATACGGAACTCTTTGGAGCGTTAACCGGCATGGCTGGGGGGATAGCTAGTACTACGGAAGGCCCTTGCGGAGCATTTTTGGCCGGCGTTTTATGTTTAAGTCATTATTTTGGCAGAGATTATGATCATCTAGCAGACAAGCAAGCAATTGAGAAACCTAAGGAAATGGTTCTGGACTTAAGAAAAAAATTTATGGATCAATATGGCAGCTGCACCTGCAAGGAAATACATAAAAAATTATTTGGCAGATGTTTTGATTTAAACTGCGAACAGGATTGGGAGGATTTTGAGAATGCAGGCGCCCATGCCGATAAGTGTACTGACGTTGTCGGCAAGGCTTCCATGTGGACCATGGAATTATTAATAAATGCCGCAAAAAAATAAAACCCGGGCAAACGCCGCCATTCCATTAGGAGGAGGTACAGGAAACTATGAAAAATGCTATTCCCGCCGAAATTATTGATATCGTTCTCGAGG
>CAZAQM010000094.1:0-8126 GCA_964487385.1 uncultured Dethiobacter sp. | reverse complement strand
GCTGGAGGATCGGCTCAGCACCAAGGTCGGGCTTTTGTCCGGCGGCCAGCGTCAGGCCCTGACTCTCCTCATGGCCACGCTAAGGGAGCCGAAGCTGTTGCTGTTGGATGAGCATACGGCCGCCCTCGATCCCAAAACGGCAGCCAAGGTGCTGGAGCTCAGCGATAAATTTATCAGGGAAAGCGGGCTTACCACTTTAATGGTCACCCACAATATGAGGGATGCGATCAAATACGGCAATCGTTTGATTATGATGTATGATGGTTACATTTTGCTCGATCTGGAGGGTGAGACCAAACAACAATTGACTGTGGAAGACCTTTTGCAGCGCTTTGGCAAGGCCAGCGGCGAGCAATTTGCCAGCGATCGTGCCTTATTATCCTAGCAAAAGGCAAAAACAGTTCAGACAAAACTTTTTATCTGCCGTCCCTTCCAGGGGCGGTATTATTTTCCCCCCCAAAAAAATGATGAAAAAAAGTGAAAGGGGCTTAACCCGGCGCCTTGCTATGATATAATTAATTTATCATTGTTGTGGCGGATCTATTGGCAGGAGATATTTTCCTTCCCGGCAGATGAACGCTCTTTAATCCAGGTAAATGGGAGGACTAACCTTGTCGGACATTATCAGAAGAATTTATGTGGAAAAACGTGAAGGATTCGATGTTGAAGCGCTGGAGCTGTTTGGCGGCCTGAAAGAAAACCTGAAGATTAGTTCTTTGGGAGGGCTGCGCATTATTAATCGCTATGACATTTCCGGAATTAGCGGGGAAGAATATGCCCGGGCCAAGGATTTGGTTTTTTCCGGGTTGCCGGGGGATATCGTTTACGATGAGGAGTTTCCTCTTGGCCCGGGGGAAACGGCTTTTGCCGTGGAACTGCTCCCCGGGCAGTTCGATCAGCGGGCGGATTCGGCTGCCCAGTGCGTACAGCTCCTTACCGGCAGGGGGCAGCCCCTCGTTCAGTCGGCCCGGGTAATCGTTCTGGTTGGCGATGTCACGCCGCAGGATCTGCTTACAATCAAAGACTATTATATTAATCCCATCGAATCACGGGAGGTCTCGCTGGAAAAGCCGCAAACCCTGGAAATGGAGACAGCTTTGCCGGAGGATGTGGCCATCCTGGAGGGTTTTATCTCCATGGACCGGGAAGAGCTTCAGTTGTTGCTGGAGGATCTGGGGCTGGCTATGAGTCCGGAGGACCTGTTCTTTTGCCGGCGGTATTTTCGCGATGAGGAAAAGAGAAATCCGACCATTACGGAGATCCGACTCCTGGATACCTACTGGTCCGATCACTGCCGCCATACCACCTTTATGACCGCTATCAAAGAAATAAAGATTGGAGAGGGCAGGTTAGCCGCCCCCATCAAGGCGGCACTGGAGGAATATCTTGCTTCGAGGCGCTTTCTTTACGGCGGGGAGGAGGGGCAACAGGAAATTTGCCTGATGGATATTGCCCTCATGGGGATGAAGGAACTGAAAAAAAGGGGGAAGCTTAAGGATCTGGACGAGTCCGACGAGATAAACGCCTGCAGCATTGCCGTGGAGGCCGAAGTGGACGGCTGCCGGGAAGAATGGCTCGTCATGTTTAAAAATGAAACGCATAATCATCCGACGGAGATAGAGCCTTTTGGCGGTGCGGCAACCTGCCTGGGCGGGGCCATCAGGGATCCTCTTTCCGGCAGGGTTTATGTCTACCAGGGGATGCGCGTCACCGGCAGCGGTGATCCCCGGGTGGATGTTGGGGATACCCTTCAGGGCAAACTCCCCCAGAGAAAGATCACTGGCGGGGCAGCGGCCGGCTTTAGCTCCTATGGGAACCAGATCGGGGTGGCAACCGGACAGGTGGCGGAGATTTATCATCCCGGTTTTGTCGCCAAGCGCATGGAACTGGGGGCAGTCATTGGAGCTGCGCCGCGCCGGAATGTCGTGCGCAAAAAGCCTGCCCAGGGCGATGTGGTGCTTTTGGTCGGGGGCAGGACGGGGCGGGATGGCTGCGGCGGCGCCACCGGTTCTTCCAAAGAGCATACCGTGGATTCCCTTACCGCTTGCGGTGCGGAGGTGCAGAAGGGGAATCCTCCCACGGAAAGAAATATTCAGAGATTGTTCAGGGATCCGCGGGCTTCCACCTTGATCAAAAAATGCAATGATTTTGGGGCGGGCGGCGTTTCCGTGGCCATTGGCGAGCTGACGGACAGCCTGGAGATCGATCTGGACGCCGTGCCGGCTAAATACGAGGGGCTGGACGGTACCGAACTGGCCATCTCCGAATCCCAGGAGAGAATGGCCGTGTTGCTGGCCCGGGAGGATGTGGAAACATTTTGCCGGCTGGCCCGGGAAGAAAATTTGGAGGCTACCCCGGTGGCCAGGGTGACCTCCAGCGGAAGGCTGCGCATGCACTGGCGGGGGAGAACCGTCGTGGATCTCAGCAGGGCTTTTCTCAACTCCGGCGGTGTGCGCCAGCAGATCCGCGTCAGCGTTCTTTCGCCGGAGGAACAAAATTGTTATTTTGAAGCGCTGCCGGAGGCCGTCGCCGCGGAACTTCCCGATTTACACAGGGCCTGGCTGGCCAACCTGCGGGATCTCAACGTCTGCAGCCAGAAGGGGCTGGCAGAGCGCTTCGATAGCACTGCCGGGGCTGGAACGATCCTCATGCCCTTTGGCGGGAAATACCAGGAGACGCCTGCCGGGGGGATGGCCGCCACATTGCCGGTCCTGGAGGGGGAAACCTCCACGGCAACCATCATGGCTTTCGGCTACAATCCCCTGCTGGCCGGATGGAGTCCTTTTCACGGGGCGCTCTGCGCCGTGGTGGAGGCGGTGAGCAAAGTTGTAGCCCTGGGTGGGGACTACCGCCAGGTCCGCCTCACACTGCAGGAATATTTTGAGAAACTGGGCAGCGATCCCCTCCGTTGGGGTAAACCTTTCAGCGCTCTTTTGGGCGCCTTTTACGCCCAAAAAGAGCTGGGGATTCCCGCCATTGGCGGAAAGGACAGCATGTCCGGCACCTTTATGGATCTGCATGTTCCCCCGACCCTGGTGGCCTTTGCCGTCGCTGCCGCAGATGCCGGGGAGGGCGGAAAGAAAATCATCTCCCAGGAATTTAAAAAAGCCGGGAGCAAAGTTGTTTTCGTGCCGGTTTCGTTGGATGATAAAACGCAGATTCCCAACTTTGACGACTTGAAGAAAAATTTTGCCCATATTAACCGTCTGATGGCCAGAGGGCTGGTTCTGGCTTCCCATACAGTGGGAATCGGCGGTCTCGCCGGGGCGATCAGCAAGATGGCTTTTGGCAACAGGGTGGGGATGGTTTTTAGCCAAACCCCCGGTTTCAAGGAGCTTTTTAACCCATCCTATGGCTCGCTCATCCTGGAGATGGATGCAAGTGCTGATCTGGAGCAGGAATTTGCCGGTGTGCCCTACCGGCTTCTGGGCCATACCTCTGCAAAGGAGCAGATCGATATCGGTGGCCTGGAAATTTCCCTGCAGGAGGCCCGCCAGGAGTGGCAGAGGCCCCTGGAGAAAATTTTCCCTGGCAGCACCAGCTTCGCTGCCTTTTCCAACAAGCCCCCGCAGATCTCCTTTTATGGGGGAAATGCCGGGCAGTGGCGCTGCCGGGGGGCGGCCTCCCGTCCCAGGGTTTTTATTCCCATTTTTCCGGGAACCAACTGCGAGTACGAATCTGCCCGGGCTTTTACGAGGGCCGGAGCTGTCGCGGAGACTTTTGTCTTTAACAATCTCACTCCGGCAGATATCGAGACTTCTATCAAGACCATGGAAAAGATGATCAAGGAGGCACAAATGATCATGATCCCCGGCGGCGCCAGCGCTGGAGACGAACCGGACGGCTCGGGGAAATTTATTGCCGCCGTCTTCCGCCATCCCCGCCTCAAGGAGGCTGTTGCGGAGCTGATGGAGGACAGGGATGGTCTAATCCTGGGAATTTGCAACGGTTTTCAGGCCCTCGTCAGGCTGGGCCTGCTTCCCTACGGGGAGATCAGGGACCTGACCGCAGCCTCTCCTGCACTGGCTGTCAACGCCATTGGCCGCCATGTTTCACGCATGGTCCGCACGAAAGTCGCCTCCAACCTTTCACCCTGGCTGCGCAATGTGCAGGTTGGGGATATCCACACCGTTGCCGTTTCCCATGAAGCGGGCAGATTTATCGCCAATGAGGAGCTTCTGCAGGAGCTGGCGCAGGGGGGGCAGATTGCTACCCAGTATGTGGATCTGGATGGCCGGGCCACTTATGATTTTGCTTTTAACCCGAGCGGTTCCCACTGGTCCGTGGAAGGGATTACCAGCCCGGATGGGCGCATTCTGGGCAAGATGGGCCATTCCGAGCGAATCGGCCCTTCGTTGGCCATCAATGTTCCCGGGGAAAAAGATCAGCGCATCTTTGCCGCCGGCGTTGCCTACTTTAAATAATCAACCTGGCCAACCGGGGGGACGGAGGCTTTGGCTGGTAAACGACCAGCCAAAGCCTCCGTCCCCC
This sequence comes from uncultured Dethiobacter sp., assembly GCA_964487385.1. GTDB lineage: Bacteria > Bacillota > Dethiobacteria > DTU022 > UBA8154 > DUNV01. The sequence goes on along the minus strand of CAZAQM010000094.1, from coordinate 3,635 downwards.
CGGTTGGTGTTGTTGTTGTTGGCGGTGGCGATCTAGATCTTTTTCATTGCTTCCTGTCTTTTTTCCTTGGGCATTTTTTCTATGGCATAACGCAGTGCAGTCCTGGGCATAATCTTTCTTTTGCCCAGGACATATTGGTAGACATCCTCCTCGTATTTTTCGCTCATGGCTTTCAGCATCCAGCCGTAGCCCTTCTGAACGAGATCATCGCTGTCCAGCAGCAAACTGTCTGCTATTTCAAAGATATCCTCCTTGAACAGGCCCTTTCTTGCCGGAATGATGAGCGTTACAGCAGAGGCACGCCGGGCCCATCTGTTGGAAGACCTGGTCCATTCTTTAATTTTTGCCATGCAGGCAGGATACATCTCTACCAGGGTTCCCACCGTATGGTTGCAGAGGGTGTCGCATGAGGCCCAATTGCTCACAAAGTTGTTGATCCAACCTTCAAATACTGAAAAATCATCCTCGGTGTATTGTTTGTTTAACTGGTATGACCAGTTACAGGCAATAAAAGACTCCTCTATCATTCCAGACTTCCATAACTGTTCGCATAGATCGAACACCTTTTCCTTGGGAAGATTTTTTATGCTCCTGAAGGCCTGCTTGGCTATTTTTGTCACTGTTGCTGTTTTGACGCCATACAGTTTCACTTCTTCTTTGAAAAACCTTTTACTGCTCATCCTTGCTGCCTCATCGGCATTGTCAGCCAGTTCCCGCCTGATCTGCTTGAGGATCTCCGGCATTTGTTTGCCACCCCTTTCCAGGCTCATCAGGGATTGTGCCCTGACTAGATATTATTCCCTGATTCTTCGCCGCCAAAGCCTTTTTTCCTTTTTTAGCCGGTTTTATGAAAGGGCTATCTCCGTGCTCAACTTTTTTCACGTTTTTTAAAAGGGAAATAAGTAAAAAGGTAGAAAATAATAATTAATTGCATCACCTTGACAATAATTGACTAGGAAAGAGGTAATATAATGTTAATGTTACAGAATACCGCGAATCTGGCAGATATATCTATCAGCGGCGACTTTAACGATCTAAATTCCTTAGTTGATGCTTTTCATGAGATTGCAATTGATGAAAGCTTGGGAAACACAGGAATTATATTAAAGCAGCCCAGGAATATGGCTGTCATAAAGAAAGCACTGGCCTCAAGGGCTTCGACTACCCCGATAGCATTAATTGGTGAAAGAAAAGGGAGACGGGATTTATTGTTGGAGATAAAATATGGATAACGTAAATCTACCCGCAGTGGGCAGGGCTTTGAGTCCCATGGTTTTCACTAAGGCAAGGCGCTATACGAATGATGGGGCTGGGGATGTTCCCAGGTTGCAAGACACTGACAATTTGCTGATCAGGGGGAATAATTTGCCTGCTCTTTCTTCCCTTGCAAAGAGATATGAGGGGAAAGTAAAATGCATTTATTTAGACCCGCCTTGGTGTGGAGCAATTGGATTATGGCCCTAATGATAGCCTGGTCAGGCTGCAAAATGTGATAAATGGTGATACTTCCGGTATATCGAAATCTGTGAACTGGCTGGGCGGCGGTTCGTTTATATATTGTGAGCTGAAAACAATTAATCAAATATATGCAGTTAGGACACAATTAGCAAAGAATGAAAAGGAACTCTGGGATATATGGCAGCAAATGCATACACTGGGTTTTGTTGACAACCCGGCGCATGTCAAAGGGACTGATAAGGCGGCAGAAAATTATAAATTGCTGCCTTTTGGGGATTTAAAAAAGCTGTTTATTGACGTTCTCGATAAAAATATGCACTATGTTAATTTATGCGATATCGAAGATGAAGATTTTGAGGTATCCGAAAAGGAGAAGGAATTCACCTGGAATTTTTATGGGAAGGGCTAGCCACGTTGCTTTTGTTTCAAGGATTATATTATGGACGGGATGAGTAGTATCAGCAAGGCGGAAATGAACTGGTCCGGGCGGACAGTGGAACTGGAGATTACCGATCTTAACCATGCCGGCGAGGGAGTCGGCAGGGCTGGCTCTTTTACGGTCTTTGTCCCCTTCTGCGTCCCGGGCGACAGGGTCAGCGCCAGGGTAATTTCCGTGCAGAAAAATTATGCCAGGGCCCTGCTGGAAACCTTGCTGGTTCCTTCCCCGCTTAGGGTGAAGGCCCCCTGCCGGCATTTTGGGGCATGCGGAGGCTGCCAGCTTCAGCATTTGGGCTACGGGGAGCAGCTGCGGCAGAAAAGGGAAATAGTCCTACAAGCACTGCGCCGGCTGGGGGGATTGGAGACAGCTGTTCTTCCCGTGTTGGGTATGGCGGAACCTTGGCATTATCGCAACAAAGCACAATTTCCCCTTGCCAGGGAGGGCGGGAAGCTTCGTGCCGGTTTTTTCAGGCGGGGGACCCACCAAATTGTTGATCTGCTGGATTGCCCCATTCAGCACCCTCTGATCGATAGTACATTTACGATTGCCAGGAATCTTCTGGACAGGATGGGGGTGCCCGTCTATGATGAAAAAACCCATAGCGGCCTTTTACGACATCTGGCCATCAGGGTATCGGACTTTGCCAATAAGGTGCTGGTAATCTTCGTAACAAACGGGCGGGATTTTCCTCAGGGCAGCGCCCTGGCCAAGGCCCTTTCAGCCGGGGTTCCGGCTCTGGCCGGCGTCGTGCAAAACGTCAATACCCGGCGGGGAAACATCGTCTTCGGTGTGGAAAACATCACTCTATGGGGGGAACCCTGCCTCATCGAACAGGTGGGCGGGATTTCCTGCTATATTTCCCCCGCTTCATTTTTCCAGGTCAATTCCTTGCAGGCGGGGGTTCTCTTCCGGCAGGTGGAAAAGTATGCCGCCCTGACAGGCACGGAGACTGTTTTTGATCTCTATTGCGGAACGGGAACCATCGCTCTTTATCTTAGCCGCAGAGCAGGGAAGGTTATCGGTATCGAATCCTTTGCTGCGGCTATCAGCGACGCCCGGGAAAACGCCCGCCTTAATAGGATAAACAATGCGGAATTTTTTACCGGCAAGGCAGAGGAACTCTTCCCCGGTTTTGTGGAAAAGGGTTATCGCCCTGATGTCGTCATCGTCGATCCGCCACGTAAAGGCTGCAGCGAAAAACTTCTTTCCGCCATTGCAACTGCCGGCCCGAAGCGCCTCATCTACGTTTCCTGCAACCCCTCCACCCTGGCCCGGGATCTGCGCTACCTTCTAGGAAAAGGCTACGACGCCTCCGAAGTCCAGCCCATCGACATGTTCCCGCAGACGAGCCACGTTGAGACGGTAGTATTGATGTCAAGGGTAGATAAGTAAGGATGTAATAAGATAAGTAAATAAAGGCTTTCCGTGATTTGAGGTCTGGTTCTAAGCCGGAAGGATAATCACGGATTTTTGTTTTGAGGGAAAATATCAAAGAATGGTGAATTTAAAAAGTCATAAGACAATACTGTTATTGATTTGGTGAGTTGATAAGATGGTTGGCAAAATAATGGTGAGTTGATGAGATTGTTATTATGCCCATGAGATTATATATTTAAAAGGTGTTGAAAGTAATTACTTTTTAAGTGTATATAAAGGTTGAAATAACAATGTCTATATATTATAATAAAAAGAAAAGGTGGATTTAGGTATGGATAAGGAAGATAAAGCCCAAAAGCAA
>CAZAQM010000093.1:4023-8301 GCA_964487385.1 uncultured Dethiobacter sp. | reverse complement strand
GCGTATGTACGAACAGAAGAAGGGAGGATAGATCTGCTCCTTATCCTGCACAGGTGACAAGGGCGGGCGGCAGAGGAACGTGGGGATATTGTCCGTCTTGTGACAGGGGGACGGGGGCATTGTCACATCAGAATCTTTGCCCATGCTTGTAAACCGTACGCTTTTCCTCTATTTTACTGATAATCGCCGGCATTTGCCCAGCCAATAAGCGCAAAGAGGCAGGTTGCCAGGCTGTTGTTTTTACCCCAGCGGTACTCTTGCCACTTTGCAATAGTCTGCAGCCGAAATATGCAAAGGCCAAGGCCGCGGTTCCGGGCAGGCCGAGGGAAGAAGGGTTTTAACGGTCCAGCCGTAACCATTGCTGCGCACGATGATCGCCCCATGGAGATCTGTTCTGTAGACCTCAATGCCCCTATCCTCCAACGCCGAAAGCATGGCGGGGTGGGGATGCCCGAAGGAATTTTTGCCGACAGAGATCACAGCGATAGTGGGGCTGACCTCGTCCAGAAAAAGGGGTGCTTTGTCCAACCGGCCGCCGTGGTGGGGCGCCTTGAGGATCTGGCTGCGCAGACTTTCGTTGCCGTCCAGCAACTTTTCCACAGCCCGGCTCTCAACATCACCGGTAAAAAGGAAACTCACCTCTTTATAGCAAAGCTGTATCACCAAAGAGTTATCGTTGAGATCGCTTGCCCCTCCCGCAAATAATTGCTCGGGAGGGTTTAATATTTCCAGCACAAGGGAAGGCCCCAAGGCTATCCGATCCCCGGCTTGCAACGTCTGCCGGGGAATATTTTTTTCCCGGGCAAGCTGCAGCAGTTCATCATACTGCACCGAGTCCGCCTCTGCCTGGCTGGTCAGCAGCAAATCCACGGGGAATTTTTCCAGCACGGCAGCCATTCCGCCAAAATGGTCCTCGTGGGGATGGGAAATAATGGCGGCATCAAGTTTTCTCACCCTTTTCTGCTGCAAAAAGGGCACGACGACCCGTTCGCCGGGATCAGATCTGCCTGCAGCAAAGGGCGGCCTCCCGCCGGCATCCAGGAGCAGATGCCTGCCCCGGGGGGTCTGGATATAGATGGCATCGCCCTGGCCCACATCGAGAAAGACGACCTCCAGCTTTCCCGGAAAGCTAAACGCCCCGCACCACCAGACAAACACCAAAGCAGACAACAATATCGCAACAACCAGGCGGGAAATGGCCGGTCCCTGCCGGGGTTTTTCCTGTGAAACGAAGCCGCTCCTTGTGGCCGGGCTGAACAACAGGCCGTAGTAGAGGCCTATCTCCCAGCTGCGGGGCGGATAGAGCGCCAGGGCGGCAAAGCTTAGCCCCCCCAGCAACCCGGTTGTCCAGGTCATGAAGGCCAGTAGGGGAAAAGCTGCCAGGACGAAAAAAGAGCCGGCCATGGGAAAAAGCATACCGCTAAGGGCGGCAAAAAGCCCAATGCCCAGCACCAGGGACATCAGCGGCAAAAGAACGATATTGGCAACCAAAGCCACCAGGGAGACCTCCCCGAAATAGTGGGCGCTAAGGGGCAGCACACCGAGCTGGGCGGCAAGGGTAACGGCTGCCAGGGAGGCAAACTCATGCCGCCAGGGGAAAAATGAAAAAAGGGAAGCTTCCAAGAGATAGAGCAGCCCTTTTTGCCAAGGGGAAGCCAGGATAATAATGGAGGCCGTCGCGGCATAGGAAAACTGAAATCCGGCGCTGAAGAGCAAAAGCGGGTTATAGAAAAGGGTTATAAGCCCGGCTGCCGCCAGGGCGGTGGGCAGGTCCTTTTCCCGCTCCAGGCAAAGGGCCAGCAGGCCCAGGAGGATCATGATATAGGCACGCAGTGCCGAGGGCTTCATCCCGCTAAGAAAAACATAGGCAAAAAGAAAGACAGCGGCCAAAAGGAAAACAGCCCATTTCCTATTGCCAAGCCCCAACCTTTTTAGAACGAAAAGGATAAAAGCGGCCACCAAGCCGGTATGGAGCCCGGAAACAGCCAGCAGGTGCGCCACGCCACAGCGGCTAAAGTCCTGCTCTGTGGCCGCATCCAGACCCCGGCGCTCCCCAAAAAGCATACCCGTCAGCAGGCTGCCCTCCCGTTGGGGTAAAAAAGCCTCCAACACAGAAGAGATTCTCTCCTTCGTTTGCCAGGCCCTCTGCCGCAAAAAGGAGAGGTTTGCCGACATCCCAAGGCCGGCGGCATCCCGTGCCGCACCGTAAAATTGTGCGGCGATGCCCTGGGTTTCCAAAAAGGCACGGTAATCAAACCCTCCCGGGTTGCGCCGCCCCTCCGGGCTATACAAAGCCCCTGGCAAAGAAATCTTCCTGCCATAGGAGAACATGGAAAACGGGGAAACACCTGCGGCATTGTCCCAACCGTCAAGCCGGAGAGTAACCCTCACCAGGCCCCCGGCGGGGTACCCTTTCCCCTCCACGATAACTTGCTCCGGGCGCAGGGGAAAAACCACCTCCCCCTGGCGCCAGATGGGTTCGTCCTCCACCATGCCCACCAGGGTACAGCTCGCTCCGGCGAACTGGCGGATATTGCCCATGGCCTTCTGCAGGGCAAGGTTGCAGGCCAGACTGCCGCCGGCAACAAAAAGCAACAAGAGCGGGACGGCGGCAATCTGCTTTTCCGTCTTGCGGGCAAGGTTGAAGATAGCCCAGCCCAGGCCCAAAAGGAAAAGAAAAATCGCCAGCGGAATAGAAAAAAAATAGCGCCCCAGGATAATTCCCACGGCATAGGAAAGGGTTATGAAAATCAGGAGACTGCCCATCGGCATAGTATTCTTTATTTTGTATAATTCTCCTTCCCATGTTAAAAATTATATTTAAAGGGCTTTAAGGTTTGGTTATGGAAATATAATTAAAATAAAAGGAAACATTTATCAGTTTAAAACAATTCAACAGCGGGGGAACTTAGTATGGCTACTAAGACTAGCAGTTTCGGGGTTTCAAAAAGAGAAGGGCACGATTCTTCTAAATTTTATAAAAGTAATCTATACAACGATCCTGGATGTAATCCTGAAACAACTGGAACAACAACTAACAAAACGAATATTTTGCCGAAGGAACTTTTAAATAAGATCTATAATAAGGATTCAAAAGATCTATCTTTTCTGCCTGACAATTGTTTGCATTTAATGGTAACTTCGCCGCCATATAATGTCGGTAAAGACTATGACAGTAACTTATCAATTAATGAATACTTAACCTTAATAAAGAAAGTTATGGAGGAAGTTTACCGGGTATTAGTTCCTGGAGGCAGGGCATGTATCAATATTGCAAACCTTGGACGAAAACCCTATATACCCCTAAACGGTTATATAACCAAGGTTATGTTAGAAATAGGCTTTTTAATGCGTGGAGAAATAATTTGGAACAAAGCAGCCAGTTCCGGATCTTCAACAGCCTGGGGAAGCTGGCTTTCTGCTGCAAACCCTACCCTGCGGGATGTTCATGAATATATTATGGTTTTTTCAAAAGGGTCCTTTTCCCGTTCCCATGGTAGTGGCGTTAAGAAAAAGGAAAATACCATCACAAAAGAAGAGTTTCTGGAATTTACCAAAAGTATTTGGACGTTTAATACAGAATCAGCAAAACGTGTTAATCATCCTGCCCCTTTTCCTATAGAATTGCCATACAGGTTAATACAGTTGTACACCTTTAAAAATGATATAATTATTGATCCTTTTTGTGGAAGTGGCACAACGTGCATTGCCGCTATAAAAACTGAAAGGAATTATATTGGCGCCGACAATAATGAAGAATATACAAATACTGCTTTTACGAGGGTTCAAAACTTTATAGAATATGGCGAGGATATACTAAAACCAAAACAAAGGCGAATAAATAAAAAAAACAACCCATCCCTTAACCCGAAATAGGGCTCAACAAATCCTGTTCACATTATATAATTTAGCCAGAAATACAGATAATCCTTCCTTTTCAGATAATATTTTATTTAAGGGACATTACTATATTGCAATATTATTATAATATGATATAATGATCGGACCGAGGAGGCATATTTGCATGAAAAACATACTGGAAACGGAAAACATCAGGGAAAAAGCAACCCTTCTCAAGGCTCTTGCCAATCCGATACGCCTCTGCATCGTCCGGGAACTGTCAAAGCAAGGAGAATGTAACGTTTCTTCCATGCAGCACTGCCTGGGACTTTCCCAGACAACTGCCTCACAGCATCTGGGGCGCCTGAGGGATATGGGCATCATTCGGGGCAGGCGCAAAGGAACGGAAGTTTTCTATCGCCTGGTAAACCAGGAAGC
>CAZAQM010000093.1:0-3923 GCA_964487385.1 uncultured Dethiobacter sp. | reverse complement strand
CTATTTTAATGAAAGGGAGATGAAAAATATGATCGTAGACCTAAGTCCCCAAGCAAAAGAGTTTCTTTTAAAGAAGAAAGCAGGGGCCATAACTCTGGATTTAATCTTGGGCGGCGGGTGATGCAGCCTTTCATACAGGCCTGCCGTGAAAGCAGGCGAACCTCCGAATAAGGAACAATATGACGAATCTTTACAGGATAATATTAAGATTTACATTTCTCGCACCGTAAAAGCAAACTATGTAACGATCTTTAAGCGCTGGCCCTTTGGCGGCCTCGACGCAAACCTATCCTGAAAAACCCTGTGCAACAATGCGGGCTGGGAATCCCTTATAGTGCCCAGCCCGTTTCCCTTCATATTTTAGGCCTTACGGCAAGGCCTCGGAACATTGGAAAATAACGGCTTAACCGCCTAAAAGAAATTGGTGAAAACAGATGAAATTTGCCGTATGCCAAATGGCCATTCGGAAACGCTGTGAAGATAACGCGGCACAAATAATTTCCTTCATGAAAAAAGCATCGGCCCAAGGGGTGGAACTGCTTTGTTTCCCGGAAATGTCCCTGACGGGGTACACCCCGGAGCTGCTATCCAGGCCGGAGTTAAATTCCATCGTGGATAATGCGCTGGGCCGGATCAAGTTAAAATGTGATGAGCTCGATATGGGAGTTATCATCGGATATGGCTGCTATGAAGGGGGCAGCCTTTTCAACCGTGCCGGCGTGTTCCTGCCGGGCAGCAGACAATATACCTACGACAAAATACACCTCACCGAAATAGAGGATAAATACTTTCAGTCTGGGACGGAGAGCCTCGTTTTTCCCTTCAGGGGATCCCGTGTCGGTGTCATCATCTGCCGGGATCAAAACTATCCCCTGCTGGCGCTGGAATTAAAAGAAAAAGGCGCTGAATACATCTTTATCCTTTCCGCCCATTACTATAATATAAAAGAAGCCCGCTGGAAGCTGGAAAAAAACAGGGCCATTCCCCTTACCAGGGCGGTGGAAAACAAAGTTCACGTTTTGCTGGCCAATACGGTGGGCGCCCACCTGGGAATGATCAGCCTGGGCAACAGCCTCATTGCAGATCCGGATGGCGCCCTTGTTGTGGCGGCAGATGAATGCCATGAGGGCCTTCTTTGTGTCTTTGTGTCGGAGGGACGGGGGTATTGACACACTAATTTTTACACCCTTTGAATTACCCCCCTGTTAATTCCTGTCAATCTCTCAATTTGTCTGATGGATAAACCATATTCATCTTTCAGTTCCTTTAAAAACGAATCCCTTTTAACCTTATCGATTTTTTGCAGATCAGCGGCATTGCCAAGCCCGCAGTGCTTCCTGATTATTTTTCCCGCCTCATCATCGGTTACACGCTTACCTTCTTCTATATCCAAACATTGATCATCATTTTCCATATTTACGAATCCAATAAAATTTCTGATGGCCTTTTCCCTATCTTGGTGAAAAATCCCAAGGGCAGTGTCAATGTCGGTTTTGTTGCTTCCCTTTATATAATCTTTATAATTCGTCCAGGCATAGTCTTGAACCCTTGCCACGATACCCGCTTTTACGGGATTCTGAAAAATATAGCGGAGTGCAGTCAGAAAATATGCCTTATCTTCTACCGGTTCGCTTCTAAATCTATCCTGGAATAGATAGCCCACCCTGTTGTACTTTTTGTTGTATAATAAAACATAACTGCTGCATATCCTGCGCATTACAGTGCCTAAAGGCTCCTTTCCTTCCTTTAGCAGCAAATGAAGATGATTTCTCATCAAACAATAGGCATATATTTCATAACCGCAGGTTTCCTTATATTTTAACAAAGTATGAATAAAACGCATGCTATCTTCCCTTTCCCTAAAGATAACCTGGCGGTTTATTCCACGCATAATTATATGGTAAATGCCGCTTTTGCTCCTCACCCTGGCTGTTCTTGGCATAAAATCACCCCTAAGACAACCTATACCATAATTGGCAAGGTATGTAAACACCCCAATGAGCCTTTGCATCCCTTTATCTGAATTGTGCCAGCACTCCTGTCCCCCTGACACAGATCATCGGAAGTGGTCGAAGCTGCGGGGCTCCAGTTGGCTGACAGCACCATATTTTGAAAGTATTTTAATCCCCTCCCCCTTGGGGAGGACCTCCCCAATTACGGATAAATTTGTTCCCAGGCTGTCCATGGCCTTCTTTATGGCTTCAAGGAAACCCGGAGGAATGGTCATGAGCAACTCGTAGTCTTCGCCGCCATAGAGAGCCCAGTCCCAAAAATTGCCGCCAAGGGCTGCCGCCGCCGCTTTAACATTTTCACTGATGGGCAAACATGGCGCCTTGAGCAAAGCGCCCACCCCGCTGTTTTTACAAATGTGGCCCAAGTCCCCGGCCAGCCCATCGCTGATATCGATCATAGCCGAAGGCGGCCCGCACTTTAGCAGCAAGCCCACCTCTTTGACCCGGGGCCGGGGTTCCAGGTGGGCACGAAGCAGTTCCCGCTTCGTCTCTTCTCCCAGTCGGTCGACAGCTTTCTTTCCATCCGGTTCCTTCAGCAGCGCCAGCCCTGCTGCCGAAGCCCCTAAAAAACCCGTCACGGCAATAAGATCCCCCGGCCTGGCCCCAGCCCGGGTAATGGGGGCGCCTTCCATTTCCCCGATAACTGCAACGTCTAGGATTATCTGGGGAGCATTGACCGTATCCCCACCGATAATAGACACTGAAAACTCATCCGCCATCTCCCCCATGCCGCGATAAACGCCCTGGGCAAATTCCAACTCCAGCTCCGGCGGCCAACCAGCCGAAACAACGGCAAACCTGGGCTGACCGCCCATGGCGGCGATATCGCTCAGGCTGACCGCCAGGGTTTTGCTGCCCAACTGTTCCGGCGTTATTTTATCCCTCAGGAAATGACGGCCCTCCACCAACATGTCGCAGGTAACCAAAAGGTTCCTGCCCCCGCCCATGCGGAAAACAGCCGCATCATCCCCAATACCCACGAGAAGGGAATCGCAGCCCGGTGTCCTGATTTTTTTTGTCAGTGTATTAATCAGGGAAAACTCACCGATATCCTTGATTTTCATAGGTATGTATCGCCTGCTTCGTAAATAAAATAAATGTTTGAAATCCTACGATTATTGATGAAGATCCCTTGCTACGCTCGGGATGACAGACTTTCCATGGCGATGACCGTAATGGTGACTTTTACAGCAATAGCGACCATGTGAGACTTCCATGGCAACTACTACAGCAAATTCACAGCCGCTTCGAACAGGCTCGCCCGCTCATTTACTGCGGGCCGCCGCCACGGCGGAAGCGATTTCCCGGGCAGCTGCGCCAATATCCCTGGCGGAAATCACGCTGCTGACCACCGCCACCCCGGCGGCGCCGACACCAATCACTTCCCCTGCATTTGCTGCGTTAATCCCGCCGATACCCACCACCGGCACGGTTATGCGGCGGCAAATTGCGGACAAATTGACCAATCCCATCGGTTTTCCGGTGTCCGTTTTGGTAGCAGTGGCATAAACAGAACCCGCCCCCAGATAGGAAGCCCCATCAGCCTGAGCCTGCACAGCCTGCTGTTCGTTGCGCACCGTAACCCCGAGGAGCATCCCCGGCGGCATAAGACGGCGGGCCGCCTGAGCCGGCAGATCGTCTTGTCCCAGGTGAACTCCGTCTGCTCCCACCGCCAGGGCTACGTCCAGGCGATCGTTGACGATAAACAAAACACCGCTTTTCTCCGTCTGCTCACGGACCTGCCCCGCCAGGGCATAAAATTCCCGGGCTGTGAGATCCTTTTCCCGCAGCTGGACACAGGTGGCTCCGCCCCCGATAGCCTCGGCCAGCACCTGGAGATGCTCCCTTCCCCGGGCAAACCTCCCGTCCAGAATGACATAAACGCCCAAATTGGGTCCCTTTGTCAGCATT
>CAZAQM010000092.1:0-8305 GCA_964487385.1 uncultured Dethiobacter sp. | reverse complement strand
CTTTTGTTGCTTGTGCCGCGCCCACGCTTACCATCGTTTTCTTCTCCACCATTGTAGGTTTCATCAACTTCCACAGTGCCTGACAGTTTTGTGCGGTTTGGATTCACCATAGCCTTGCGGATTTTATGAAGCCACGTCCACGCTGTTTTATAGCTTCCAAGTCCTAAAATCTGCTGTAGCCCTTTGGCACTTGCCCCATTTTTTTGAGTTGTTACCCACCAAATCGCTGTGAACCAATTCCTCAAAGGCTTACGCGTATCTTGAAAAATTGTTCCCGCAATCACAGAAGTTTGTCGCCCACAGTTCGCACATTCATGTTCGCATTTTGGGCAGGCAAATCCATTAGGCCATCTGAGCCGATACAGGTAATTTCGGCATTGTTCCTCGGTGGAAAACTGCTTTGTAAATTCATCGAATGTCATAGGATACTCTTTCATAGTTAAATCGTACTTGATTATTTTACCTTAGTCAAGGGAATACCCATCTTTGCTTATTCTATTCAGGAATAGAGGAAAACTATAGGAGAAGGGGTGATGATGTATGGCTGATGTAAATAGGGCGGGAAAAGAACAAGAACATTTGGTTAGAGTGATTGAAAATACTTGGATCCCGCTTTCCGATGGGGTCAGGCTTGCGGCCAGGATATGGTTGCCTGTAGATGCAGAGCTGAATCCCGTGCCGGCTATCCTGGAGTACCTACCCTATCGTAAAAGCGATGGTACAGCTGTCAGCGATGCTATGATGCATCCTTATTTTGCGGCTCATGGATATGCTGCTGTTCGTGTTGATATGAGGGGCAGCGGCGATTCTGACGGAATCCTGCAGGGTGAGTACTTGCCCCAAGAGCAGGAAGATGCGCTGGAAATCCTGGCCTGGATAGCAACGCAACCATGGTGCAGTGGCAGCATCGGGATGATGGGCATATCTTGGGGCGGTTTTAACAGCCTACAGGTTGCTGCCCGCCGTCCGCCGGAGCTTAAAGCAATAATTACGGTGTGTTCAACAGATGATCGCTATAGTGATGATGTTCATTATATGGGCGGATGTGTCCTTGTCCAAGAAATGCTTAGTTGGGCTTCGATCATGTTTACGTATAATGGGCTACCGCCGGATCCCGCCGTTGTAGGTGAGCACTGGCGTAAAATGTGGTTTGACAGACTGGAGAACAACCTGCCATTTGTGGAATCATGGCTCGGTCACCAGCTACGTGATGATTTCTGGAAACATGGATCAGTTATTGAGGATTACAGTGCAATCACCTGTGCAGTATATGCTGTAGGTGGGTGGGTTGATGCTTATACCAATTCGGTGCCTCGATTGTTAAGTGGATTGAAGGTGCCGCGTAAGGGGCTAATTGGTCCCTGGGCTCATTTGTATCCCCATGAAGGTGTCCCAGGTCCGGCCATCGGGTTTTTGCAGGAATGCTTGAGGTGGTGGGATTACTGGTTGAAGGGGATAAAAAATGACATTATGGATGAGCCGATGCTTAGGGTTTGGATGCCGGAAGGCATTCCGTCGCGTGCTTTTGAAGCTGAGTGGCCTGGCCGCTGGGTGGCTGAAGAGCAGTGGCCCCCAACGAGCATCGAGAGTCGAGCTTATACTCTTGATGATGGTCGACTTGTAGATGGTCCGGTACCTAAAAAAGCTCTTTTCATTAAGGGGTCCCAAATTAACGGTCTTAATGCTGGGGAGTGGTGTCCGATGGGTACCGTAACCGGCATGCCCCTGGATCAACGTATTGATGATGGATTATCCCTCTGTTTTACATCAGCTCCGCTCGAGCAGCCTGTGGAGATTCTCGGTATACCCGAGGCCAAGTTGCAGATTTCTGTGGATCAGCCTGATGCTCTACTTGCAGTTCGCCTTTGTGATATTGCACCGGATGGAGCTTCAAGGCTGATCAGTTGGGGACTGCTCAACTTAACGCACTGGGAAAGTCATGAAAACCCAAAACCCCTGATACCGGGTAGAGATTACAATGTAACGGTAAAACTTAATGTTGCTGCTTACAGAATTAATCGGGAACATCGATGGCGGTTGGCTGTTTCACCGACGTACTGGCCACATGCTTGGCCTTCACCAAAACAGGTGGGGTTAACTCTTTACACCGGCGAGGGAAGCATGCTGATTTTACCAGTGCGGACCCAAGGCAAGTTGGATGAGTTTCTATGCCCCTTTGAATCTCCTGAAGGAGCACCTACTTCTGACTTAGAGTGGCTGCGTATGAAAGGGGATAGCAAAAGTATTCAATACAATGTGACATCTAGAAGGTTGACAATGTCTGAACGTTTTGACAACGGCCGTCGCAGGCTCACACGCAATGGCCTTGTATATGATAGTATCTACGAAAACATTTTCAGTATTATCGAGGGTGAACCACTTTCAGCCAAAACAGAGCACAAGCGTAGTATTGAGATTAGCCGAAATGATTGGATCACACGTATAAAAACAATGAGTGTCATGACTTCCGACGAGAAAAAATTCCATGTGACGAGTGTCATCGACGCTTATGAAGGAAACACGCGAGTTTTTACCAAAAGTTACACCAATACAATTGCCCGAAAATATGTATAAAGAACGCTAAACCATTACTGGGACGTGGATTAACATATCATGCGCAAGGGGGTTTTAGAGCATGAGTAGTTGATGATTTATGAATGCTTTCAAATAAATAAATACAAATTATGGGAGGGTCAAAAGTGAAAAAATGCTATATAGGTGCATTGAGCGCTTTCCTAATTATTGTAATTGCTATATTTCTGGTGAGCTGTGACTCAGGGAAAGGCAAAGACGATCAGCGTATTCTGGCTGTTGGGATGAGGACAGATATTTTGAATTTGGATCCAGCTTTTATAGATACTTGTTATGATGAGTACGTCAGCCGCACTGTATTGGAGGGGCTGATCAGGTTCGTGGGTAGCACCGGTGAAACGGAAAACTACCTTGCTGAATGGATTAAGACTTCAGAAGACGGCCTGGAGATCCACTTCAAGCTGCGGGAAGGGATCATGTGGCACAAGGGCTACGGTGAACTTACCGCTGAGGATGTAAAATACTCTTATGAAAGATACCAGGATCCCGAATTAGCAGCGGCTTATGCTGATGATTGGGCGGCCCTAGATCACGTAGAGATCAACAGTAAATATGAGGGTACTATTGTTCTCAAGGAGCCCCAGGCAACTATCTGGACAACAACCCTTCCGCTAACCTCTGGATCGATTGTTTGCAAAAAACAGGTAGAAGAAATAGGCAATGAAAAATTCTCTACCGACATAGTGGGGACCGGTCCCTATATATTTGATAAATGGATGCCAAATGAAAAGGTAATACTTAAGCGTAACGAGGAATATTGGGGTGAGCTGCCTTTTTGGGAAGAAATCCATCTAATACCCATCGTGGAAGCTGCTGCTGCCGAAATAGCCCTAGAGTCAGGTGAGATAGACTTTGGCGAGATCAGCATAACCTCAGTCGAGCGGTTTGAAAGCAATCCCGATTTTGAAGTGATGTTGAATATGCCGACTTGCGCCTTTGGTTGGCTCGGCATGAACATTGAGAACCCAAAGTTGCAGGACATCAACGTGCGGCAGGCAATTCGTTATGCCATTGATGTTCCCGATATCCTGGAAGCAACATACCTAGGCAAGGTCAAGCAGGCGAAAGCTATTATACCGCCGTATATCTTGGGATACTGGGATGAAGCACCGCTTTATGAGCGCGACCTGGAGAAGGCGCGAAGCTATATGTCCAAAGCAGGAATATCCTCATTGGATTTAGAGCTGGCAGTTGAAAACCTCTTGGAATTCCGGACATGGGCGGAGATAATCAAAGAAAACCTGGCCGAAATCGGAATCAATGTATCCATTAATGTTATCGACACTAGTGCTTTTTTATCGATAGGTGAAGGCGACAGTGGAAAAGAAGTGGAGTTGTTTACAATGGTTTTCTATGGTGCGCCGGATCCAGCTTGGTTCGTAATGTGGTTCATCTCAGATCAGATTGGGGTTTGGAACTGGATGCGCTGGAGCGATCCCGAATACGATGCATTGCATAAAGAAGGATTGGCCACCCTGGATCCAGAAAGACGTGCACAGATCTATATAAATATGCAAGATTTGTGGGATAAGGCCGCTCACTCTGTCTGGATTAGGCATGATTCGATGGTTTATGCTTACCCGAAAAAGATTGCGCCAGTTTTGTACCCTAATGAGTGTTTACCAATGTTTCGCTATTTCAAACTAGCAGAGTAAAATGGACAGCGATGATGTAGTAGCCTAGCTATTTTTGATAAAGGCTGCATCACCTACGTGGAAAATATATTTTTTGCAGGCAAAAGAGAAGGAGGGGTTAACCTGCTGGCATATACAGCTAAACGCACCTTGATGTCGCTAATGGTTTTGTTGCTGGTAGTTTTTGCTCTCTCCATGCTGGTGCATATTGTCCCGGGGGATCCGGTTAAAGTGCTTTTGGGCCCGCGCGCAAACCCAGAATTGATCCAAAGAATGCATGAGGCTATGGATCTGGACAAACCGGCTATGATCCAGGTGTGGAATTTTCTTCAGGGTGTTTTGCGTGGCGATCTAGGTACTGATGTCTTCACCGGGCGTTCAATCAACGAATATGTGGCCGGCGCCCTGCCGCACACTATTATCCTTGCGGTATGCGCTTTGGCCATGGCAGTTGTTATTGGTGTACCGCTTGGCGTTTTGTCTGCTACCAACCCCAAATCTTGGTGGGGTCGACTGGTATCCATTTTTTCAATCTCCCTGATTACCATACCCGATTTTGTTGCTGCACTATTTCTATTGCTGATTTTTGTGGTCAAGCTCCGCCTCATGCCAGCCATTGGCGCAGGTGAAATCAGCAATCTTCCCGACTACCTGCGGCATCTTATCTTGCCTTCGATAGCCCTGGCGAGCAGTTGGATCGGATACCTAGCCCGCCTAGTCCGTTCCAGCTTGTTGGAAGTTCTGAGCGAAAATTATATTTACGCAGCACAGGCTTGGGGCATTTCGGATCGCTTGATCTACTACAAATATGCGCTGAAAAATGCTCTTGTCCCGGTAGTAGCTGTGTTGGGGGCGGGGCTTGGTAGCCTGATGGGCGGAGCAGTGTTTATCGAAATCATCTTTGCCCGCCCCGGGATGGGTAAACTCATTTATAACGCGATAGAGGTCCGCAATTATCCAGTAGTCCGCGCCGGTGTGCTGGTTGTGGCATTCTTGTTTGTATTTGTGAACTACATGTCGGATATTGCTTATACTTACCTGGATCCCCGGATACAGCTCGGGAGGATGAGAGGGTAACATGAGGGATATTTTCAAACACCTTGGTCTGTTTCTTCATAGACTCCCGATTTTAGGTGAAATATTGAGGCGCCCCTTTGGAGCAATAGGTTTTTTCATTGTGCTGATAATATTGCTTGCTGCCCTTTTGGCCCCGCTAATTGCGCCTTACTATTATGCAGACCAAGATATTGCCAGCCGTAATCAGGGGCCCTCCTCAACCCATATTTTTGGCACCGATCATCTGGGAAGAGATCTATTTTCCCGTATTATTTATGGCACGCGTATTGCTCTGGGCACGGCAGTGCCCTCTGTGGGCATTGCCATGATTCTGGGGGTTTTCCTGGGGTTGCTGTCAGGATATATCGGGGGCCAGATTGATAATCTAATCCTGGTTATTTTAAATTCACTCTATGCCTTTCCCGCAATTATACTAGCCTTGGCAGTTCTGGCTCTTCTGGGGCCCTCCTTGGTTAACGTTGTACTGGTGATCGGGGTCACCTGGTCACCAGGTTATGCTCTGGTTGTACGGGCCCAGGTTCTATCGGCTAGAGAAAATATTTATGTCGAGGCGGAGAGGTCGCTGGGTGCCTCTGACGCAAGGATTTTAGGATCACATATACTACCCAATGTGATTGCACCAGCCCTGCTTTTGGCCGCAATGGATCTGCCCTTGGTAATTTCTTTCGAAGCCGGTCTCTCCTTCCTGGGCCTAGGTGTACCGCCGCCCAATCCTTCTTGGGGTGTAATTCTTTCCGATGGTTTTGATCTGATTCGCCAATCACCATGGCCTATAATCTGGTCGGGTTTGACCTTGTGTTTTGCAACATTTGGGGTTACTTTTTTTGGCGAAGCACTCCGTGATGTTCTTGATCCCAAGCTTTCAGAAAGAAGGGGGGTATAGGATATAATGGAGCCCATTCTTAAGGTGATAGATCTGGGAGTTAATTACCATACCCGTGGGGGAAATCTTGCTGCGATACGCAAGGTTAACTTGTCGGTTTGTGCCGGGCAGATTGTGGGTCTGGTTGGTGAATCGGGATGTGGCAAAACTACATTGGCCTCTGCAGTGATGCAACTTTTACCAGCGAACAGTAAGGTTACATCCGGAAAAATAATTTTTAAAGGCCGCGATCTGAGAAAAATAAACAGTGAAGGCATGCGCCGGTTGCGGGGTAAAGAGGTATCCATGATATTTCAGGATCCGATGACCAGCATTAATCCGGTGTTTAAAATCGGTCAGCAAATGGTGGACGCCATTTTATCGCATCAATCTGCAGATCGGCCTATGGGGCGGCAAGAAGCACGCGAATGCGCGATTCGGATGCTCGATAAGGTGGGAATACCGGATCCCGCGCGCAGGATTAATGATTATCCCCATCAGTTTTCAGGGGGGATGCGCCAGAGGATCATGATCGCAACAGCGCTGCAATCCAATCCGGCGTTGCTCGTAGCTGATGAACCGACGTCTGCATTGGATGTAACGCTGCAAGCACAGATACTTGATCTGATTCGGTCCCTCCGTGACGAGAAGAAAACTGGAATTATCTATATTACGCATGATTTGGGCGTTGTCGCTCAGTTATGTGACTATGTACTGGTATTGTATGCAGGGAACATCGTGGAGTCGGGAGAGGTGCACAGCATATTCAAAAATCCGCTGCATCCTTACACCCGGGCGTTACTGCATTCTCATCCCTCACGTCATGCGCAGGTGCACAGGTTGATGACCATTAGAGGACGGGTGCCCAGCTTGCAAAACCTACCTGTGGGCTGTAAATTTGCTAAACGTTGCGATCTGGCGGAAAAGATCTGTTTCCAGAAAGAGCCTGATGGATGCCAGGTTGATGGGCAGCAGGTTCTCTGCCATGCGTATTCTGTAAACTGGATGGGCAGGAGTTTGGAAACAGTTCATCAAGGTGTGGTAGAACTCGAGAAGAGCATATCACCATGTAAAAAAGCGCTGCAGAGGGAAGAGGTTTTGCGTGTAGAACAGTTGGAGACACATTTTTATGACAGGGTAGGTCTGTTTGGCCGCATATTTGGACAGCAGCCTGGGACAGTAAAAGCCGTGGACAAGGTAGACCTCAATATACAAAGGGGAGAAACATTGGCCATAGTTGGGGAAAGCGGTTCAGGCAAAACGACTCTCGGTAGAACATTGTTGAGGCTGCTAAGACCCACCGGCGGGGATATTGTTGTTGGAGGTCAAAGCATTGTCGGTTTGACGCAATCCCAGGTTCGGCCATTGCGAGTTCGGATGCAGATGATATTTCAAGATCCCTATTCAAGCCTCAGTCCGCGGAAAACAGTCTCGGATTTGCTGCTAGAACCGTTCAAGATTCACCGTATCAAAATTGAAGACGATAAGATTAAAGTGGAAGATCTGCTTGAAAGGGTCGGGCTCTCTATGGAACAGGCTGATAAATACCCACATCAGCTTTCGGGTGGTCAGGCGAGGCGCGTGGGGATTGCTAGGGCTCTAGCTTTGAAGCCTGATCTGCTTATTGCAGATGAACCCACTGCGGGTCTGGATGTTTCTGTGGCCGCTGAAGTGCTGAATTTGTTGAAAGATCTTCGGGAGAAATTCAATTTAGCGTATGTAATTATTACGCATAACCTTGACATTACTGGTTATATTGCTGATCATATTGCCGTAATGTATCTAGGTAAAATTGTTGAGATGGGGGAAACCGGCATGATGCTTAAAAATCCATTGCACCCATATACTAAGGCGCTTATGTCCGCTGTGGCCCAGCCCGATCCGGAGTTGCGTGATAAAAAGCAGCGTATAATTCTTAAAGGGGAAATACCCAGTCCGCTTAATCCTCCCCCAGGCTGTTCTTTTCATCCCCGGTGCTCTTACCGGCGGGAAGTATGCATGGTTATAGAACCCCCTTTAAGGGAAATAAGGAGAAAAGACGATGCACACCTGGTTGCCTGTCATTTATAATAATTTAACAGACCTTAACTGGTGTAACCGGCGAAGATGTTGCTGATCAGGATAAAACAGCTCAAATGCT
>CAZAQM010000091.1:6239-8519 GCA_964487385.1 uncultured Dethiobacter sp. | reverse complement strand
ATGCCCTTCCTGACCATTGAGGTTAATGCCTACCTGGTAGGAAAGGGAGATGCTCTTTTTCCCCTCCAAACTTGGCAAGTAATCTACGTTGGAGCCCTGGATAAGGTAAATTTTTTCATTGCCGTTAAAGGTCAGGGCAATGTCGCTTGCTTTCTGAGCGCCGAGGTTCTCCAGGACCAGATCCAGCTTATATTCATTTTGATGGGATGTTTTTCCCAGGGAAAAGGAACTGATTTTAAGCAGGGGGGCTGTCCCCGGCGCTGCCGGATTGAGAGGCAGATTAACGGAAAGATTGGATGTTACCCCTGTTTGATCAGAAAAGTCATACTTGAAGGAAAGTTCGACGTCATTGGATGCACGTTTTTCAAAGGAACGCAGTTTATAAGAGACAAACTGCCCGCCCCCGTTGGAGATGGATGGCAAAAATTTTAGATTGGTAAAATCCATAACCTCGAAATTTTTAGAACTAATCGTTACATTGACGTTGCGGGCTTCCCTTTTACTGTTGTTTTCCAGGTAAAAAACGGCCGCAAAGGGTTCCTGTCCTTTAGGGATGTGGGGATCCAGCGTCACTTTTGATACGGTAATATTGGGTTCGCTTGTTTCATAGTTGATCAGCACGCGGGTGTTGGCGCTGGTAAAGGTTGCATCGACAAATTGTCCGCTGCCATCTAGAGATACTTTTTGGCCTTTCAGGGTGATCATGAGATTGTAGCCCTCATCTTTGCGTATGGCCTTTTTATCGACATCGATGGGGAAGGTCAGGCTGCGGATTTCCCCGCCCTCGATGGTTTGTATATCCGGCTTATCATCCAATGGTTTTCCCCTCGTAAAAAATTCATCCCGCTCATTGAGGGATTTTACCTCGGCTCTAACATAAAAGGCCGGGTGTGTCCCGTGGTTTTTTATTACCAGGGTGACATAAAATGTTTCCCCGGAGAGGACGGTCTCTTCCATTTTGATCTGTTCGATGATCAGCAAAGGCTGATCGGTTGTTTGGGCGCCTGCGCTCGATGGTACTGCTGAGATAATAAGAAGAATGCATAATAGCAATGATACGAAATATTTTTTCATAAAGCTTTTTTTCCTCCCTACATTTTGTTTTCTCCAGTAATCCTTCCGTCGGCCATCTCGATGACCCGGTCCCCATGTCTGGCCACCTCCAGATCATGGGTGACCATGAGCAGCGTCTGCCCGTTTTCCCGCAGGGTGGAGATCAACAGGCCCAAGATTTCCTTTGTGGTCTTGGAATCCAGGTTGCCGGTGGGCTCGTCGGCGAAGATGATCCTGGGGTTGTTGATGATGGCCCTGGCCAGCGAGATGCGCTGCCGCTGCCCGCCGCTCATTTCGCTGGGCTTGTGCCTGAGGCGATCGCTGAGGCCCATGATGCCCAGGAGCTCACGGCCTTTCTGCTCCCTTTCCCTGGCGGGGGTACCCTCGAAAACCAGGGGTAAAATAACGTTTTCCAGGGCATTCATGGAGGGGATGAGGTTGTAAAGCTGGAAAACAAAGCCGATATACTTGCGCCGGAAGGCGGCCATCCTTTTTTCGCTGATCTTGTTCAGGTGGCGCCCATCGATGATGATCCCCCCTTTGGTGGGCCTTTCCAGGCCGGCGGCGATATTTAAAAAAGTCGTCTTGCCGCAGCCGGATTTTCCCAGGAGGCTGACGATTTCTCCGGGGTAGACGTCTAAATCAATGCCATTCAGTACTGATACGGTCTGTGTGCCGAGGCGATATTTCTTCGTAATTTCCTTAGCCTGAAGGATAGGTTTTGGAGACAAGGACTTCACCACCAATTTTTGCGGCATTTGGGGGCAACCGAAGCCGGGATACAACCGGCATGCGGCAACTTGCAAGCAGCCAGCATTTTACTCTTTATCCAGTATGACGAACAAAATGGAAAATAGTTGCCCGGGGAGGCAATTTTTTTCTCCGTAAATCAAATCCGGATCTGTTGGCAGCAATGAAGAATTTTCAGAGCAGTTTTTGCAGAAGAATCCAGGTTCTTGTGATATAATTTCCCCAGGCAACAGGTTTGGAGGGAGGCCCAACAAGGTGAAACGAATGCGGCGCAGGCGTCTCAATAAAAGAAAAGCAGCTTTATTAGCCTTAATAGTCTTTTCAATAGTGCTGGTCCCAGTCCTTTTTCTGCGGGCGGGGGAATCCCCGTCTGATTATGATTTAATTGTTGTGGGCAGCGATCCGGAAGGAATTGCCGCGGCCGTTTCGGCGGCCAGAAGCGGGCTGGAGGTGCTCCTGGTGGACCGGCGCAGCGAG
>CAZAQM010000091.1:0-6229 GCA_964487385.1 uncultured Dethiobacter sp. | reverse complement strand
CCGGGGCTGGCTGAATACCCTGGATATGAACTACGATCCCGAGGGAAACCTGCTTACCAAAGGGATCTTCCTGGAATTTTTTCAGCAGTTGGAAGGGGTCTCTTTCGATGTGGAAACGGCAAAGCAGGCATTGGAAAAGATGCTGGCAGCGGAAAGGAAGATTACGCTTCTTCTGGAAGAAAGGGTGGCCGGGGTTTTGCCGGAAAAGGATCATCTGCTGGCTATTCTTCTGGAAAATGGGGAACGGATTAGCGCTGATTGCTTTATTGATGCCACCCAGGATGCCGAACTGGCCGCCCTGGCCGGTGCGGACTTTACCCTGGGGATGGAGGATCTGGGATCGAGAAGGCGCCAGGCTGTCACGTTGGTTATGCAGGTGGGAGGGGTGGATTGGGGTGAGATGGCCGAAGCTTTGATCCGCGATCCCAGCGATCAAAGCGGGGCCTACGGCACTTCGGCCTGGGGCTTTTTGGAAGAGATGAAAGGCTACCAGCCTTTCGATGCGGCCATACGCAGCCGGGGCCTCAACCTGGGGTTGCAGAACGATGGCTCTGTGCTCATCAACGCCATGCATATCTTTGATGTGGATGCCCTCGACGACGCATCCCGGGAGCTGGCTATGGAAAGGGGGCAAAAGGAGGCCAGGTTCCTCCTTCGCTATATGAAACAGAACCTGCCGGGTTTTGGGCGGGCCTTTCTGGCGGCCACGGCGCCGGAGCTCTATGTGCGGGAAACGAGGCATCTGCTGGGGCTTTACCGCCTCACAATAGACGATCTTTTGGAACACCGGGATTTTTGGGACAAGATTGCCCTGGGTTCCTATCCGGTGGATATCCAGGCTACCGCTATGGATGATTGGGGTGCAGTGATGGGCAATCCGGCCCTGTACAGCATTCCCTTTCGCTGTCTCATCCCTGTGGGGCTGACGAATTTATTGGTGGTCGGCCGCGGGGCCAGTTATGATTCGCTGGCCCACGGCAGCGCCCGCGTCGTCCCCGTGGGTATGGCGGTGGGTGAGGCGGCCGGAGCGGCGGTGGCCCTTTCACTGCAGAAAAAGGTCAATTTTCATGAACTTAGTGCCGGCGAAGAGCTGGTGGCCTCCCTGCAGGAACGCCTTAAAAAACAGGGCGCCTGCCTGCGGGACTTTGACTTTCCTTATGCCCTGCAGGACCATCCCCTTTATCCGGTCGTCAGGGAACTGCGTTCTTACGGTTTGGTGACGGGGCGCTACGATAATGATTACCGCCTGGAGCAGCCGGTGGAAAGGCGCGATATTTCCATGATCGTGGATGGTTACCTGGAAAGGGTGCTCCGGGGCCGGCTGCGGGCAGAAAACCTCTCACAGGAAAAAAGGGAAGCTAGCTTTGCAGATCTGCTCTGGTTTCTGGAGGGCATCCAGGATTTCGATGGGGAAGCCCTGGGGCTGGATGCATTGCTGGCAAAATATAACTTCCACCCGGGGAAAACTCTCCGCCGGGGGGAAACCTATGCTTTTCTGCTGGAGTTTATGCAGCGGCTGGGGGAAGCATTTTAGAGCCATCCAAAAGTATTGCCCTGAGCGCGGCCAGGGATCAAGTTTTTTTAAGCGAAGCAACCGTGGCAGGCCATGATCACCCGGGTAGCTGCCAATATTAAACTTTTTTTCCGGCAAACCAGTTATATTCATTTGACGTCATAGAGATGAGAAGGTGGGACAGAAAGTGGTGGACTATACTTCATCCAGGGGGATAAAAGACTTTTTCCAGCCAGGAAAAGGCGCAGGTTTTAAAAAAGCGGCTGCCGTGCTGCTGCTGCTGGCGCTTTTGCTGTTGTTCAATCATCCCTCCGCCGCCGCCTTCCTGCAACAGAGCGAAGATACCCTCTTGCTGGAGATCGAGGATTACCTGAAATGCTGCTATTTATACGATTTGGGGGAGGAGCATTTCCCGCTGCAATCCCTGCAGGAGCTGCCCAAAATTTTTCAGGATCCCTATTCAGCCTTTCTCGACAAGGAAAGGATGGCGGCTTTTCTGCAGGATCTGGAACGGATCC
Source organism: uncultured Dethiobacter sp. (assembly GCA_964487385.1). Lineage (GTDB taxonomy): Bacteria > Bacillota > Dethiobacteria > DTU022 > UBA8154 > DUNV01. The sequence continues at coordinate 4,198 of CAZAQM010000091.1, read as the reverse complement.
TTCCCGGGGGCATCGGTATTTCCCTGGAGCAAAAGGGCGCCAAAGTTTTGGTGACAGCGGTCTTCCCCGCTTCGCCGGCGGAAAGGGCGGGGATAAAAAGCGGTGACATGATTGTCTCTGTGGATGATAACCCTGTCTTTTCCCAAACTCCCGAGGAAGTTGCCCTGCGCATCCGCGGGGAGAGGGGCAGCAGGGTTAAGCTCCTCATCAACAGGGAGGGCAAGGTTTTGAGCCTGACCATGATCCGGGAGAAAATTAATCTTCCCCTGGTGGAATACAGCTGGGAGGCAGAGGGGATTGCCCTCCTCAGGGTCCACAGCTTTGGCGAGGGCCTGGCGGGCAAGGTGGCCCGCACATTAGATGAACTGGAAAAAACAGGGCTGCAGGGGCTTATCCTCGATCTGCGCGATAATCAGGGGGGATATGTGGAAGAGGCCCTGGCCCTGTGCTCGCTTTTTACCGATGGAGTTTTGCTCAACGTCAGGGAAAAGGATTCCACCTGGCAGGAGATTCGGGGACGGGGCAGGGGGGAGCCCTTTGCTTTTCCCATGGTCCTGTTGGTGAACGGGGGGACTGCCAGTGCCGGAGAGATTGCGGCGGCGGCCCTGAAGGAGAATAAGGCCGCCCTCCTCGTGGGGGAGGCTACTTTTGGCAAAGGGATGATGCAGACCCTTTTCGAACTGGAAGAAGAGGGCTGTCTCAAACTGACCACGGCTGAATTTACTTCCCCCCTGGGGCGGGCCATCGAGGGCTGCGGCGTGGAGCCGCAATACCTCGTGCCCGCAGGCGACGAACAGCTGGAACTGGCCCTGGAGCTAGTGCGCAGCAGGCTTGGCAGCGGAAAGGAAGCGGCCTATTGGCAGCCTCTGCGCCTTGATAAAAAGCTTTGCTATCCCCTGCGTGCGGTTTTGCAACAGACCGGCCGGGGCATTGCCGCGGGGGAGCCGGCCGGTATCTACCTCTTTTATTGGAACAACATTCTTTACCGCCTGGACCTCGACAAAAACATCCTTAGCTGGGTGGACCATAGCAATACAGCAGGGTGGCTGCCGGTTTTCCTCTACGGGGGCAGTACTTATGTGCAGGAAACGTTTCTTGAGGAGATCATGGAGCTGCCCTTCTATTAAAAAGCGGGGATAAATGTGGGGAAACCCCGGATTTCGGGCGGGCGGAGGAAAAGGTTCTGATCGATATGGAAAAAAATTTTAGGAATATTTGCCGCTTTTGGAGCCGCATTTTTTTCCTGCCGGTGCTGTTGGGAGCCATCTTGTTTTTCCCAGGCGGGGGAACCCTGGCTGGCCAGCCGATTTCCCGGGAGGAGAGCTCTCTTTTTCCCTTGCGGCCTATTTTTGAAAGGATGGGCTACGGGGTTATCTGGGAGGCGGAAAACAAGCGGGCAGTCCTGGTGGGCTTTGGGCGGCAGATCGTTCTCTACCCGCAAAATCCCCTTTTTGCCATTAATGGGATCGTCTTTCGCCAGGAACGGCCCCCCCTTATTGAGGGGGGACGGCTGGTGGTGGGCCTGGATTTTATACAACAGGCTGCCGGCGTAAGCGAGCTGTTTTGGGATGAAGACGGAGGCCTTTTCCAGGTCAGCTTTAAGGAGGGCGGCAGGCTTTGGCCTGCCGATGGCGGCCTTGAACTTAATTCCGCAGGAGAGTATCCCACCCGGTTTTTGGAGGTTCTTCTTCCGGAGGAAAACAGGGCGGCTATCGGTCAAAGCTTTGAGGTTAAGATTGGGGCGCCCTTTGTCAAGGGAATTCAGTCTTATGAAATACGTTTTTTCTATAATCCGGAACTGATTAAAATCAAAGATATCAGGAACCCCCTTTATCGCCAATCCGAGGAATTTTACATGAAACGGATCGATAACAAGGAAGGGGTTGCGGAGTACACCCTGACGAAGCTTGGCTCCGGAGGGGATATTCCCCCCAGGCAGACGCTGGTCGTCATAGATGCTGTTGCTTTTCGCCAGGGAACCGTACCCTTTATTAAGGAAACGCTCTATGCCGAGCTGCGGGATGGTGCCGCAGCAAAAATTCCCACGGCCATAGAAGAAAAAAACCTTAGTATTTATTCCCTTTATTAGGTCTCTATCGCACTGGCCTAGGGGCAGGGCTATTGCCTCCCTTTCGGGGATAAGGTATAATATTTTTCGTTGGCGTCAGCGATGACAGTGCTCGCTTAATGCTATGCAGGAGAGGATCTGAAGTAATTATGGGAAAGAAGGGGAAAAAACGGGGCAAGGGATCGGGGAGCAGAAAATTTCTCTACATTTCTGTTTTTATTCTGATTGCCGCCGCTATTACCTCCGGCGTCTGGCTGAGTTCGCTCTGGAGCCGGATTTACCAGGTAGTAATGCCGGAAAGTAACGGGGTTGTTTTCAATCCGGGCAAGGAAGGTGACGGAGTAGTCATTCCCGACATTATGAAGATTCTCATCCTGGGCCTGGACCCCCGGGATGCAAATATGCGCTCCGATACGATCATGATCATGGCCCTCAACCGTAAATCGGGGGAAATCAGTCTTTTTTCCATCCCGCGGGATATGCGGGTACAGATTCCCGGCCACGGTAAGGATAAGATCAATCATGCCTTTGCCTATGGCGGTATCGCCCTTACCAGGGAGACTGTGGAAGACTTCCTCAATATCGATCTGGATTATTACATGACCACCGATTTTGACGGCTTTGAAAATATTATCGATATCCTGGGGGGTATCGAGATGGATGTGGAAAAACGCATGTACTACAAAGGGATCGATGTGTTGATCGATCTGCAACCGGGGCTGCAGCACCTCGATGGGGATAAGGCCCTGCAGTATGTGCGCTGGCGCAGCGACGGCGAGGCGGATTTTGGGCGTGTCCGCCGCCAGCAGGAGTTTCTCAGTGCGCTGCTGCAGGAGATGATTGCTTTTAAAAATATTATCAAAATTCCCCGGCTTTTGCCGGAAATCGCTGATAATATCAAAACCGATCTGGAACTGAACCAGGCGATTCTACTAGCCAATAAGCTCAAAAACGTGGATTTTGAGCAGATCAATACCTTCACCCTTCCCGGCAGGGGCGAAAAAATAAATGGGGTTGACTATGTGATTCCCCAGGAAAAGGAAATCAACGATCTGGTCAAAACTTATATGAAGAACAGCCAGATGGAACTGTCCAGGAGATGATTGATTATATCAGTGGAATCAAAGGTGGGTAATTTAATGACAGATAAAGTAAAAACAAGAAGACATGGGGCCGCCCGGATTCGTATCCTTGGGCGGCCTGTTGACTCTCTGACCAGGGATGGGGCTGTGGAAAGAATTTTGCGGGCCTGGGAGGAAAAAAACTTTTTTCATGTCATTACCGCCAATGCGGAGATGATCTACCTCAGCACCGGTGATGAGGCGCTGGCGGCGGTGATCGAGCAGGCCGAGCTGGTTACGGCCGACGGCATCGGCGTCGTCCTGGCCTCGCGCCTTCTGGGAAGGCCGCTGCTTGAACGGGTTGCCGGTTATGATCTGATGCTGGAATGCCTCAGGGAGGCTGCCGGCCTGGGTATACCGGTATTTTTTTTGGGAGCCCGTCCCGAGATCCTGCAAGGAGCCGTGGCTGCTGCTGCCGGCAGGTTTCCCGGATTGCAGGTGGCGGGGAGCAGGGACGGCTATTTCCGGGAAGAGGAAGAAGTGGAAATCGCCCGCCTCATTGCTTCACGGGAGCCGGGCCTGCTGCTGGTGGCCATGGGAGTGCCCAAACAAGAAAAATGGATTTCCCGTTACCGCAGCATGCTTCCATCCTGCGTCGTCATCGGGGTTGGAGGGAGCTTTGATGTCCTCTCCGGGAAGGTCCGCCGGGCTCCGGGCTGGGTGCAGCGGGCCGGATTGGAATGGCTTTACCGCATTATCAGGCAGCCCTCCCGCCTGAAGCGGGCCGTGGATCTGCCCCTTTTTTTATTATCGGTGTTGGTGCAGGCCCTGAAAAGAAAATAAAGTCCCTGGCACCTGGGACAGCCGGTGGGGCCGGGGGATCAGCCTGCCCCACCTTGCTGAAGCCTTGGATCCCTTGCTGCGCTTCTAAATCCGGTTGCCTTTCTTTTTATGCCCCGGTGAGGTAACGGGCAACCAGATCGCCCACTTCCTCAGTGCTGTAACCCATTTTGCCGGCGGAAAGGCTGCGGATATCCCTGGCGCAAACATCCATGACGGCCTTTTCCAC
>CAZAQM010000090.1:0-8576 GCA_964487385.1 uncultured Dethiobacter sp. | reverse complement strand
AGGCACTCCCCAGGCCTGCCTCGTTGGTAAAAATTCCCCGGGCGATGCCGATGCGCCAGGCTTGCAGAACCGCTCCCCCGGCAACTCCGCCGGCAGCAGCCTTCCCCTGAAAGGCTCCGGTGACGATGGTCATCAATGCAGCGGGGATCTGCTGGCGAAAAATGAGGAGAATGATGAGGCCGCCCGTAAAGTAAAACAAGGCCATGAAAGGGACAATCGCCGAGGCTAATAGGGCAATCCGCCTAATACCTCCGAAAATAACCAGGCTGCAGATCAGGGCCATAAGCAAGCCGGAGAGGTGGGCAGGAACTCCAAAGGCGGCCTTGGCCGCACTGGAAACTGAATTTGCCTGCACCATATTGCCGATGCCAAAAGCGGCCAGGGCCCCCAGCACGGAAAAAAGGGAAGCCAGCAGCGGGCTGCCAAGCCCGTTTCGCAAGAAATACATCGGGCCGCCGGAGATGCTTCCTTTCGTTACAGTGCGATATTTGATCGCCAAAACTATTTCGCTGTATTTTGTGGCCATACCAAAAAAAGCGGAAACCCACATCCAAAAGATGGCTCCCGGGCCTCCTAAAAAGAGTGCCGTGGCCACGCCGGTGATATTTCCTGTGCCGATGGTGGCCGCCAAGGCAGTCGTCAGGGCCTGGAAGGGGGTTATCTCCCCGACAGCTTTGGCTTCTTTGTGCAGGAACAGATCCCCCAGGGTACTCCTGAGGACATAAAAAAACTTCCCCAGTTGCAGCCCCCCCACCCGGCAAGTCAGAAAAACCCCGGCAGCAAAAATAGCTATCGTCAGCGGCAGACCGATGATTACCCCGTGAAGATGCTGCAATATTCCCTCGATAGCGGTAACCCCCCTGACAGTCTTACTTCAAGGCAATTATGCCTCCTCTCCATAAATATGCCCTTCAAGATGGATAGTATAACCGCATTTTTCACAGCTTTTACCCTTGAGGCCTCTGTTGTGGACACGGTAACCGTCACGGGCAATCAGGAGATGGCGGCAGGATGGACAGTAAGTGGCACTGCAGCGGCGATCCTCAATATTGCCCAGGTAAACATAGGCAAGCTTTTCGGCCGCTGTCTCCCAAACCCTTTGCATCGTGCCCAGGGGTGTCGGCGGGATATCCAGATGATAATTGGGAAAATAACGGCTGAAATGGACGGGTATATTCACGTCCAGGGAGGCAACCCAATTGACGAAATCATTAATTTCAGCCGGGTTGTCGTTGAGGGTATCGATCACGAGGTAGGTCAGTTCTAGATGGCAAACCCCTTGGGCCTGCTCCACTGTGCGCAGAACTTCCTTCAGGCCCTTACCCCGGCAATAGCGGCGGTAAAAGCTGTCGCTGAAAGCTTTGACATCGATATTCATGGCATCGATAAAGGGCAGGAGTTCCGCTAACGGTTCGGGGTTGATATATCCGTTGGTCACCAGCACATTTTTAAACCCTTCCCCGGAAAGGTATTGGGCTGCCTCGAGGACAAATTCATACCAGATCCCCGGTTCGTTGTAGGTATAAGCCACTCCCAGCCGCCCCCGGTCCGGGCAGCTCTTCAGTAATTCCCCCAGTGCTGCCGGATTGATCTTTTCCCGCCCGGCAGCTTGCCCGCCCCGGGCCAGAGTCCAGTTCTGGCAAAAGGTACAGTTAAGATTGCAGCCGAAGGTGCCGATGGAAAGGATCTCCCAACCGGGATAAAAGTGATAAAGGGGCTTTTTTTCGATGTGGTCCAGGGCAATGGAGCCGCAGCGGCCATAATTCAGGGTGATCAGTGCGCCGGATTCGGCCTTGCGCACGCCGCAGGCCCCCAGTTGACCCTCTTTGATGTGGCAGCCCTGGGGGCAAAGCAGGCAGAGAACCTCATCCCCCTCCGGGCGGTAGTACAATGCTTTTCGTTCGGGCATACCAAGCCTCCTGATCGTTGATGCGGTCCAGCAATGAAAACCCTATCCAGCCTGACGAATTTGCAGGCCGGTCATGGGGGTTCTTTGGCAGGTTTAATTTTCTAGTAATAACGCTTGACCTGGAAACGATAAATTTCCATCTCTTCGCGGGGGCCAATCCCGGCCTTTCGCCTGGTGATATCCAGTTGCAGCTCCACGGAGTCAACCCCTTCCAGGGCAGGAAGAAGCAACCCGCTTCGCTCGCCGCTGCGGAGGATAACACCGTAAACCTGCGGGTCCAACTGGGAGGTATCCTCCACCTTTTCCGGCTCCGTCAGGACATCGACGCTGTATTCCAATTCGTCCAGTTCATCGGCTGAAACGGGGGGAAATCTGGGATCCCTCAGCCCGGCGCTGAGGGCATTAACGGCAATCTCCTCCAACAAAGTTTTTTCCGCGGGATAGATGGTGCCGATGCAGCCCCGCAGGGCGCCCCGCTTTTTCAGGGAGACAAAAACTGCTCCCGGTTCCTTGAATTCCCCTGGCAAATCAACAGGCGCCTGAAAACGCCCTTGTCCCCTGACGCTGCTCTCCAGGGCAAGGCGGGCAATATGCGTATGCGGGGAACCCTCTTTTTTTTGCGGGGTAAGCAGGGCCACCGCATAGCCCACGCCAAAGGGCCCCTCATAGGACAAGACCTCCGGTTTGACCTGCTCCCCCTCCAAGCAGCCCAGCAGGACAGCTATGGAACGCAGACCGCATTCCCCGGCAGCCTGGATTAAATTCCTATCCATGGTAAGTATTTTTTCCACCTGATAGTTTTCCAGGTATCCAACCAATGTTCGATCGAACTCTGCCCCCCGCGGATCAAAACCGGCCGGGGCATCCCGGCTCAGCCGGTGGGAAAGATCGCTGCTGGCCACGACCACAACCCGCCGCCCCAAACCCTCGGCAGCTCTTTTAATCGCCCTGCCAAAATTGTAGAGCTCCCGGTAAGAAAAGGGTGCATAGGTAATGGCCACGCAACGTTTGCCCGTCCCCGCCCTTTGCAGATAGTACAGGGGAACGGTAATGCCATGATCCAGGCTGAACTCCTCGCCGGCCGCAGCATTTTTGCCTCCCAGCAGGGCTACAGCAACCCCAACGCCCTGGCTCTCCCTTTCAATGGCCCGGACCAGCTCCCGATCATTTTCCGCCCTCAGCTCGACGCCTGGAGCAAGAAACCCTGCAAAATCCCCTTTAAGCTCCTCCCCGTCCAAAATAGCCACGGCATCCCTGAACATAGGGCCATGGGGGGTAATGACAACCAACGTCTCTCCGTCGGCCTCCGCCAGGCGCCTGGCAAAAATCTGCATGGCTGCGGTGGTCCTCCTGGCTTTTTCCTCTTCCCCCCGGCCCACTTCGGGGATAATAATGGGCGGATGGGGTGCAATCCCGGCCGCAATAATGCTCAAGGTATCGCCTCCTAATCAGTTTTTTCCTCCGCCACCTCCCGCAGGAGCAAACGACGCAAACCGTAAACCGAGAGATTTTCTGCCGGAAGTTCCCTGCGAATTTCAAAACTCCTGGGGATTTTATATGAGGCCAGCTTGTTAAGGCAGTAATCCCGCAGCTCATCCTCCAGGATTGTCCTGTTTTCCCTGGGAAAGATATATGCTTTTACAATCTCCCCATAATAATCATCAGGTATACCTATGACGACCGCTTCCATGACCTTGGGGTGGCGCTTCAAAATCTCCTCCACCTCCCTGGGAAAAATATTATATCCGCCCATGATGATCATATCTTTTTTGCGGTTAATGATATAAAAGTAGCCGTCCCTGTCCATCTCGGCGATATCTCCGGTATAGAGCCAGCCATCCCTGAGAACCAGATCCGTCTCCTTGGGGTTATTCCAATACCCTTTCATTACCTGGGGACCCGAAACGATCAGCTCGCCAATCTCCCCCACCCCCAGCTTTTTCTCACCCTTTTCCATATCCACAATCATGGCCATAGTATCGGAAATAGGCAATCCGATACTCCCCACCTTCCTTTTTCCTTTGGCGGGATTGGAAATCAGCGCCGGAGACGCTTCAACCATGCCGTAGCCTTCCATCAGCCGTGCACCGGTGAGCTTTTCAAATTTCTCCCAAGCTTCTGCAGAAAGGGGCGCTCCTCCAGAGTTTACATAATCGATGGAGAAAATATTATATTTCCGCACATCGGGATAGTTGCTGATGGCGGCAAACATCGTTGGCACTCCCGGGAAAAAGGAGGGACGGGTTTTATTGATCGTCTTCAGAACTCTCTCCACTTCAAATCTGGGCAGCAGGATGAGCATGGATCCAGTAAAAACAGCCATATTTACAATAAGTATCCCATATATTTGCATAACGGGCAAAACGCTGAGGAAACGCTCCTCCCCATCTTTTAAGGCCGAGAACCATTCCCGGAACTGGACTGTATTGGCCACCAGGTTAAAATGCGTCAGCATGGCCCCCTTGAGAACTCCCGTTACACCGCCCGTATATTGCAAAAGGGCCACATCCTTCCGGGGGTCGATCTCCACAGCGGGCAGGCTGGCAGGGGCATTGCGCAGCAGCTGCGTAAAGCGATATATTCCTTCTTTGTATTGGATATCGGGCGCCGTCCCCTTGCTGCGTTTCTTAAGAGAAGTGAGCACGTTGGCGGGGAAGTTGAGATAGTCGTGCAAACCGGTCACTATTAAATTTTTGAGGGCTACCCTCTCTCTTATATTGGAGATGCGGCGGTAAATGGTATCGATCAAGATCAGGTTTTCGATGCCGGCATCCCGAATGATGCGCACGATCTCCATTTCAGCAGTCAGCGGGTTAATCAGAACGCAGGTGGCGCCGATCTGCAAAATGGCAAAGTAGCTAATCAGAGCCTGCGGAGAGTTGGGCAGAATGACACCAACCCTGTCGCCCTTTTGAATACCCAGGCCTGCCAATGCAGCGGCCATTTTGTTTACCTGGGCAAAAAGATCGCGGTAAGAAAGCTTGGCGCCCAGAAAGTTTGTAGCGATGCCCTGTGGAAACCGCCTTGCCGCCCGGGCTAGAATGTAATGGACGGGAATCTCCGGGTATTTGAGGGATGGCTTGACCCCTTCCTCATAGCTGGCAATCCATAGAGCTTCTTTTGCCTCATCCAAAACGTTACCCCCTTTCGCTAAAACAAAGTCTAAGTGACTATTTCGCCAAAAAAGCAAATATTCCTACATTAGTTCAAAATAAAACAGTCGAGGGACTCCCCGCGGCTATTATACCTGATGATGCCCGTATAAATTGCCCAGGCAACCTTTTTTTGGTAATCGGGGCTAAGCAGAAGTGCAGCCTCATCGCTGTTGGAAATAAAGCCCACTTCGACCAGGGCTCCCGGCGCCTCCAGTTCCCTAAGGAGAAAAAAATCGCCGCTCTGTACTGCACGATCGGTATTCTGCAAAACCCGGATAAGTTCGGACTGCAGGCAGCCGGCCAGAACCTTGCCATCTTCCCTGCCTCTCTGATAAAACGCTTGTGCCCCGCGCCAATGGGAGGAGGGGAAGGAATTGGCATGCACGCTCACCAGCAAATTTACCCGGGAACTGTCCAGGATAGCCAGCCTGTTCTGCATATCCAGCCTTTTTTTGGGTCCGGCCGCCGGCAGCTCCAACAGATCCGTGTCTGTCTTTCTCGTCATCACCACTTTGGCCCCCCCCTGGTGCAGATATTCCTGCAGGTAGAGGCAGATGCCCAGGACGATCTCCTTTTCGACAACCGTCCCCTGCATGGAAACCGTACCCGGATCGTAACCCCCATGCCCGGGATCCAAGCCAATCACCATATCGGAAAGGGGCAGCAGGGCATAGGCAGGAAAGGCCTTGTTCTTTTCTGCGGCAAACCAGAAAAAAATAAAAATAGGCAGTAAAAGAATGATCAGACCCAGTGGGTAGCACCACCTGGGAATTTTTAGGGGCAAAAACAGAATCATGCGCCTTTACACCTCTATTTTTTCTTATAGTCTCCCTTTTTATATTAGTATTAAGGGGAGGGGTATTTAAAACCCCCGCCGGAGAAAAACGGCTGGAAATTGGTTCATCTTACTTGCGGCCCTGCCCCATAAAATGCCAAATGGCAGGATGTATGGGTAAAATTCCCATGCACCCTGCCATTTTTACTTCAAAATTGTTACGTCGAACGTAGGCTAATTTTGTGGCCCACTCCAAAGCAAACCAGAGATTTATGCAGAAGAAACATCCTTTTTACAGTGGAATCATTAATTTATTAAAAAAACATCCTTTTGATCATCGTAAAGTTGCGGCGGATGGCCTCTTCGCCTTTGACCAACTGCATATGCCCGGGGAGAAGCCAGTCCAGGTCCCCGATACGGGAAAGCCTTTCCACGCTCCCAGCCAGCATTTCATAGCTGCCTCCCGGGAAATCCGTTCGCCCGATGCTTCCGCTGAAAACCACGTCACCCGTAACGAGGGCCCGTTCCCCGGGAAGATGGAGGCAGAGGGATCCGGGTGAATGGCCGGGGGTAAGGTAAAGCCAAGCCTTATCCTTTGTTTCTCCGCTGCCTAGTTCCAGCTCCCCTTCCTGCAAGTAAAGATCGATCCTGGGCCGCTGGGGGCTCTTGCCGGCCATCTGCTCAAAAAAATTGGCCATAACTTCCATGCTGGATTCCTCTTCCTTATGCATCGCCACCCGCACCTGGAATTTATCCTGAAGAAGGGCCGCCGCCTCGCAATGGTCGGGATGGCCGTGTGTGCAGAAAATCAGATCGATTTTGTCGGGGGTAAAGCCATCGGTTTCCATCTGTGCAAGCAATATTTCCAGACATTTTTCATTGTATTCGTTATAAATATGCCCGGGATCGATGAGGATCGTTTTTTCACCGGCATAAAGATAGGCATTACAGTTATTCCCCATACCTTTCCAAGGATAGCTGTAGATTTTTTCTGTGAGTTGCATCCTTTTAACCTCCATTTTTGATATGATAAGATTATAACATAGTTTTAAAGGAGATGGTAACGGCCATGAAAAAGATCAAGTCATCCCTGGAAATTGCCCTGGAAAGGATGGGAAAGGTGCAGACGAACAGGGAGGAGCTGGAAAAGATCGACGGGGAAAAGTACCTGAAAGCAGCCGCATCCCTGGGCAGCTCCTTATTGGAAGGAAAAACGAGCAGGGAACAAATCGGGGAAAGCATCAACCGCTATCCACAGGAAATCCGCGGGAAGGTTTTTAATACGTTGGCAAATCGGCTCATGGAAGGGGTAGCCCTGGCAAACACCGAAGCAGTGCTGGAGGCAATCGCTTTTTTAACAGACAATGAGGAAATTAAAAAAATATGCAGGGAAACCTTGGGGCTCTTTCAGCAGCATTTGGATCAATTAAAGGAAAAGAAAGCTGCCTTGCTGGAAAACTTATACCCTGTTTTGAAAGAAAGGTTTGCCAAAGAGGGCTTCCAGGGTTCCGCCCTGGCCGGGTTTAATATTAGCGGAACAAGGCAATGGCAAGAGACCGCCTGGCAGTTCGAGCAAGATTTTCAAGCTTTGATAAAAAGCTTCAAAGATAATCTGATCAGGGAACTGGCCCGGCTTTAAAACCTTATCATCGACACCCCGGACAAGCTTACCACCGGCTTCACCGTGAAGCATTCAAGGATATGGCACCTGTACTGGGAGCCCCCGCCGCGTCCGGGATGATGGTTTCCCATAACGATAGCCGAAGAAGGCCCGCATCCCGGCGGCGGGCTTCCCCCCACCCCGCTCTAACTGTTCAGGATGGAACCAAGCAGCTTTTCCCTTAACTTATCGACCTGTTCAAAGTCCATATAAGGGATATAAAGCCCTTCCAGCTCATCATGGAGCATTTTTGCCCTGGCAAGGAAAGAAACGGCCTGGTGAAAGGAGCTTTGGAAACTTTCACGCAAAACCTTCAGATCCCCCCCGGCAGCAGCCGGATTAGCACCCCGGCGCAAGGAAGGCTGCAGGAGCTCATCATCGATTATCGTTGCATCAGCGCCGGAGGAAGCATAGTCATGGGGCCAGGCACTGCTGATGATTGCCGCACTCAATGAGGGAATGATGAGGTGTTCGATCCTATGCGGATCGAAGGCACAGGGGTAAACCTCTGCGAAATAGCCTCTCTCCATCAGGCCCGCTAAGATTTTAGCGACGACCTTTCCTTTCATTGCCCCGTTTTCCCCGTTCAAAATATAGATATGGTCAAGGTGCCCTGTCAACGTGCCCAGGTAGTTTACGGGACCATCGGGGGTAATGGCCGAGGCAAAGAGCGTGCGGGGTTTTTCCCACCCCCGGACGTCTTTTTCTTCTTTCGGCAATATTTTTTGCAGCAAATCCCTGGCCAGGGAAAGCACTGCCCCCTCATCCCTTTCCTGCCAGCAGTTCTCGGCTGCATCTCGCTGCAGTTTGGCCGCAGCCAGCATGCGGTAAGCCTGCTGAAAAGAGCGGCTGATCTCTTCCTGCAGGCCGATAATCCTGCTTTTTTGCTCCTTTATCTTCGCTCTCTCCCAGTATTGCCCCAGGTTGATAATCTCCTCCACTGCTCCCGGGTATTTTGGATCGACGGTATGGGGGCTTGTGCCATCCATGAAAGCGATGCCCTTTTCCGATATGTAAAGAGCATCGAGGGAGCCGTTGGCCGAAGAACAGATATGGTATTCCAGATCATAGCCCGCC
>CAZAQM010000089.1:0-8737 GCA_964487385.1 uncultured Dethiobacter sp. | reverse complement strand
GAACGGTGCTGCGCAGGTTGCGCAGCCGCATATTAATATCCCGCCAGACATCTTTCACTTGTTCCAAAGCCTTGATGCGCTCTTCATTTTTTAAAATAGGCTGCCGCTCTAATTCCAGCAACTGGTTAATAAGGGCATTGGTATCCAGCCCCGATGACAGCCCCCCAAAGGTAATCCTGGACATAAAACCACCTCAAACTTTCCTCCGGCCTGTTAACGGCGTGCATCAATAAAAACCCCAATGAGATCCTGTATCTGTGCCACCATATTCAAAACCTGCTCCGGCGGAATTTCCCGAATAACTTTATCCGTCTTCCGCTCGATTACTTTAACCACGACGCGATCCGTCCGCTCATCGATGGAAAACCTCAGGCTTACATCAAAAGCCTCTGCCGCGGCATTGAGCTTTTCGATAGACTCCTCGAGTTCCTCCATACTGCCCTTATCCCATTCCGTAACCTTCTGGTCCTTATTTAATACCCTCTCCTGCTGTTTTTGCTTGGGGTCCTGCTTCTGGCTTTCCTGAACCGCTCTTTGGGCAAAATCATAAATTTTATTGAGTTGGGCAGGATCAATTCCATCAACCTTCAACTTTCTCAACCTCCTTTACCCTTTAATAGCGGCTCCCTCCAGCTTTGACAGCAATAAAACCCTCTCAATACTTTATCGGCACAAAAAAGATATTTTTAAGGCTCTTTCATCCCCAGCATTTCCTCCACCAGGGGATACATTTTATCCAAAAAGAGGACGATCTCTTTTTCAAAAATGTCGCAAACGCTTTCCGGCGGCCCCGCCTGCAAAGCTGCCTCCAATTTTTTCAGCACCGGCGCCAGGCGGCTGTATTCCAGGGTAAAAACCCTTTCCGCGTTGGCGGGATGCTTTTGGCTTATAAAGGCCTGAAATGTCAGCCCCAACCACTCCAAACCCTCTAGCGCTGCATCCACCATTCCTTTATAGGAGGCCGAATTCGAATTCCCTTCGAGGAGCGATTCCCTGATACGGAAAATGCCCTCCCTCAGGCGGGGCAGATACCCGGCAGCATCCCCCACGGACTCCCACAGCAAATCTTCGGCAGGCTGGGTCTCAATACTGATAATTTTTCCCGGAACGGGCTTTGCCAACACCTCATCCAGGGTCGCATTAACAAGATCCACTCCGCCGGTTTTAAGGGACTTAATGACCAGGTTTTCCTGCTTTAACATGGCCGCTAGCTCCTTTTCCATCCCCGGGCTAAAGGAAATCTCTTCCCCATCGAGAAAGATTTTCATCTGTTCCACTTCCCTTCGATCTAAACCTCTCGGATGCCTACCCGGCAATCCCGGATATCATCATAAAAATTATTTTATCATGGCCATGAAAGCTCTTTTTGTCATCCCGAGCGCAGCGAAGAATCTTTGGGCCATCGAACAAAATAGCCCCTAACAGGACATTTCGGCGGCTTCGTGCCGCTCCGGCTATTGCCCAAATTTCTATTCCGTAAGTAGATCGTTTTCCCATAGGCCTTCTTCCTCCCTGCCATCGGGGTAGGTCATCTTACCCTGCCCGCACCTTTCACCGTCGCGCCACCTTCCGCAATAAACAGCTCCGGCAGGATAGAACATCAGCCCCTGCCCGTGGCGCTGATCATCCTTCCATTCCCCCTCATACCTGGTCCCGTCGGGAAGAACCATCGTCCCATTGCCGTTTCTCTCCCCATCCTGCCAATGACCCTCATATTTCCCGCCTTCTGCAGTGAAATAAGTTCCGTATCCGTGAATCTTGCCGCCTTTAAACCCTCCGCTATATTTGTCCTCGTCGGGAAAAATCATCGTCCCCTGGCCGTTCCAGCGGTCATACTTCCAGTCCCCTTTATAAACCGTCCCGTCGGAGTAGAGGCAGGTCCCCTGGCCGTGGCGGACCCCGTCCTCCCACTGCCCGGTATACTGCGTCCCCGAGGGGAGCAGCATCGTCCCCTGGCCATGGGGAATGCCCCCTTTTAACTCGCCCTCATACTTCTCCCCGCCGGGCATGGTCAGCGTCCCTTTGACGACATTTTCCCTGTCCTCTCCGATATAAACATTGTTTTTCCATAAGCCTTCCTGGACAGTCCCGTCGACATTGGTCATCTTGCCCCAACCATAAGGTTTACCGTAACGCCACTGCCCCTCATAAACCTCACCGCTGAAAAGAAGCATCGTTCCCTGGCCGTGGCACTCCCCATCCATAAGCTCCCCGCTGTAACAGGTCCCGTCGGCCAGCTTCATTGTCCCGCTGCCATGCATCCCGCCTTCCCGGTAGGTGCCGCTATAGATGCCCCCATCGGGAAGAACCATCGTCCCCTCTCCATGCATCTTGCCGTATTTCCAAAAGCCCTCGTAGCGTCCGCCGGCAGCAAAGGACATCCGCCCCAGGCCGTGGGGCATACCATTTTTTAACTCCCCGCTATATTCATCCCCACCGGGGAAAACGACTTTTTCAACGGCATTATCCATCATCTTGCCTCCATAACGATTTTAAAACCACTTTTTTAAAATGACATTCCTACTTTTGATATCGCCATCTTCGGAGAAAAATTGAGAGGGTACAAAAAGAAAAGATTAATACTAGCGAAACAGTATAAATTGATTTGTAGTCACATTTATAGTATAATGTAGACACACTAGGCAAAAGGAGGAAAACGTGCGTGCAAGTTGGCATAAGAGAAATACGAAACCGCTTAAGCTGGTATCTCAAGCGCGTCAAACGGGGAGAAACAATCGTCATTACTGATCGAAATATTCCGGTAGCTAAAATAATCCCGTTAAAAGAAGATGCGCTTGAAGAAATTATGATACTTCATAAGGCGGGGCTCGTTGCCTGGCATGGAGGAAAACCTGAAGGACTCAGCAACCCGCCTGCAGTAAAGGACAACCGGCTTGTGTCAGAGATAATAGCAGAGGACCGCCGATGATCATTTACCTGGACACCAGCGCATTGGTCAAACTTTACATCTGGGAGGAAGGTACCGAAGCTGTTCGCGGAATAATAAAAGAAGCGGATTTAGTTGCCACATCCAAGGTAGCTTATGTGGAAACGAAAGCCGCTTTATCAAGACTGCACCGCGAAAAAAATCTTACTGAAGAGGACTACCAACTGGCAAAAAACTCATTTCAGCGGGACTGGAACAACTATCTCGTCGTTGAATTAACAGAAATGATCATAAAAATGGGTGGGGAACTTACTGAAAAATATGCTCTTCGGGGTTTTGATGCTATTCACCTGGCTTCTGCACTGCTGTTAACAAAACAAATCAAACAAAAAGTGACTGCCGGATGCTGGGATGCCCGCCTGTGGGATGCTCTGGCAGATAACATGGAAGTTGTCCCCACCTGCCGTCCAGGATGAGAATTAAAATTCCTGCTAAAAATAAAATAGATGGTAGCTGTTGTTAAATAATGGCTAAATAAATAGCTCTAAATAGCGGTTTCTTGTTGTAAAGGGTGCGAAAGACAATAAGTTATAATATAAAAGTAGGAAATAAAAAAAGCCATTCGAGGTGCAGTTACATGCCATTTTGACGAAAATGAAATGCCGGCAATAATCCCGCCTTCACATTGTCAAAAACGAGGTTATAGCTTTATTTTCGCTTCCTTATCTGGTTTTTTCCGCAGCGTGAAACACACCTTCGATAACCCTCCCCACTTCTTCGTCGGTCATGGCCGGAAAAATGGGAATGCTGAAAGCCCGCCCGTAGTAATCCTCCGCACGGGGGCAAAGCCCCTGAGGATAACCAAGCCGGCGGTAGTAGGGATGCAGGTAAACGGGCAGGTAATGCACCTGGGTACCAATGCCCCATTCTTTCAGTTCCTCCACCACCCGGCGGCGACACGGCTTTTCGCCCCTGAGACGCAGGATATAAAGATGCCAGGCCGGGACAGTTGGGGAAGTGGCGCTTCCTCCCCTGAGAAAACCGCCCTCAACGGCTTTATATTTGGCCGACCGAGGGGGAATCATAAGGCCGGGATGCCCGCCAAAGGCCTCGTCATACCTGGCGGCAATCTCCCTGCGTCTCTCCAAATAAAAGTCCAGTTTCCTTAACTGGTTGAGGCCAAGGGCACAGTGTATATCGGAAAGGCGATAATTATAACCAAGCATCTGCTGCTCGGAGTACCAAAAAGCAGATGTATCATCGCCCTCCAACAAACATCCATCCAACAGATCCTTTTCCCGTACCATGCCGTGGCTGCGAAAAGCTTTCAGCTTCCGGCAGTACTCCTCACTATCCGTGGCTACCGCCCCGCCCTCACCCGTCGTTATATGCTTCACCGGGTGAAAACTGAAAACGGTCAGATCGGAGATGGACCCCACCTTTTTCCCTTTAAAAAGCGCACCCAGTGCGTGACAGGCATCCTCCACGACCACCAGCCCATGCTTTTTGGCGATTTCGCCAATTCTCCCCAGTTCGGCCGGCTCTCCGGCCAGATCCACCGGGGCGATAACCCGGCAGCGGGGGGTAAGGACCTCCTCGATCTTGTCCACGGCTATATTAAAGGAACCCTCCCCAATATCCACAAACACCGGCCTGGCGCCCAGGTAAAGGACAGCATTGGCCGTAGCAGCAAAGGTCAGGGAGGTCGTGATCACTTCGTCCCCCTCGCCGACACCGGCGGCAAAATAGGCTCCGTGCAGGGCCGCCGTCCCGGAACTAAAAACAACACAAAAACGCGCCCCCACTTTTGCCGCAAGGGCTTCCTCAAATCGCTCCACCAGCGGCCCTGTGGTCAGCCAGGAAGAGCGCAAAACATCGGCCACAGCGCGGATATCCTCCTCATCCACCCACTGCCGGCCATAGGGAATAAAATCTTTGTTCATATATCACTACATCCCATCAATTCCATGGATTTATTTCAAAACGCCGGGCTCCTTCCGGTATTTCTTTGCCTGTCAATACAAATCTCTGTATCTTTATGGGGGGAATTTAGAAGCACGTCTTTTAACGAAATCTTTCCTGTAGTTTTCTCATATATTTTCGCCGAATTTGGTGTTCGCTGGAATAAGCTAGTCATTTGACACGGATATCCTCCTCATCCACGGATTGCCGGGCCATTGGGACAAAATCTTCGCTCAAACCCGCATGTCCATTTTACCATATCACTTTCCCGGCAGGCTGTTAATCAATATAAAGCCCGCCGTCATAAAATGCCGATCGTAAGCAAAAGCCGTTTCTATTTTTTCCCTGCGCATGAGGATAAAACTAACTGCATCGGCGTACGAAAAAAGCTGATCCTCATAATCGGCAAGAAGCTGATGGGCTGCATCTTCAATTTCCGAAGTTGAGTATAAAAGGGATAACTGTCCAGCTCTTTCTTTATCTTTAATGCTACCTAAAAATAAAAGGGCTTTTTCCCAGCCCGCCTTTTTCCTCAGCCAGGTATAAGTTTCTGCGACAATAAAATTGGAGATAACAATTCTAAACTCTTTAATATGTGTATTGTAAATCTGCACTGCTTCCTGGTGTTGCTGTTCATCACTGTTTAAGAGTGTTATCCAGGCTGAGGTATCGATAAAAATATTATTCATATAATACCTCATCATGACGAGCAGCCTGTTTTGGGCCGGCCTGTACAGTGCCAATCAGTTTTACGAAGGGATCATACTCAAAACCCGCTGCATTACTGCCTTGGAAAAATTGTATGGCCTCCCTGACCACCTCTGATTCGCTGATCCTTTTTTCTGAAGCCATCTTTTTTATAAATTCCACATCTCCAGGTTCCAGGTGAAACAATTTGCGAATTTTCCTTCGTTTGGGTACTTTACCGGATTTTATCAACAGGACATCACCTCGCTAATCAATTATAGCACCAAACGATATCCCGATCAAGACTTTAGCGATATCGCCCATTAATTTTCAATTGACTACTTTCACAAATGTATTCAAATATTTTAGCCATTTTTTATTTTTATCCTGGTCCTAGCATTTTGTTGCTGCAGTACACGCATGTAATAGCTTTTTCGTTACTGAAAACTCACTATAGAAGCAGATCCCAGCTTACAGGCGTTCCTTTTTCTACATCCTTCCTTATTTTTTTTCCTATCAACAGATCATAATACCCCGGCGGCAAACCATAGCCGGGACGGATCACGCGCAAATTACTCCGGTTAAACAGATCGCCGGCCCGCATATCCTCCGCCACATAGAGTGAACGGCGAAACTTGAGGGATTTTTCCTCTTTTACTGTGGGGCCATATTTTATACTCCCCAAGGATTTCCAGGCGCGCCCGCTTTCTTCAACCAGGGCCTTCATTTCAGGCGGTTCCAGGGAAAATGCCGCATCCACCCCCCCGTCAGCCCGGGAAAGGGTAAAATGTTTTTCAATAACCGTCGCCCCCAGAGCCACCGCGGCCAGAGCAACTCCAATTCCCGGCGTATGATCCGAAAGCCCCGCCTGGCAGCCAAAAAGTTCCCGCATGTGCGGAATGGTCAAAAGGTTGGAATCCCGGGGATCAGCGGGATAGGTGCTTGTACACTTTAACATTATCAGCTCCCCACATCCTGCCTCCCTGGCCGTCTGCACAGCTTTGCCCAATTCTGCAACAGCAGCCATGCCTGCGGAGATAATCAGAGGCTTTCCCGTTGCCGCCGCCTTGCGAATGAGGGGCAGATGTACATTTTCAAAAGAGGCAATTTTATAGCAGGGAGCTCCCAGTTCCTCCAAAAAATCCACTGCCGTCTCATCGAAAGGAGTGCTGAAACAAAGAAGGCCCAGTTCCCGGCAACGTTCAAAAATCGGCCGGTGCCACTCCCAGGGGGTATGGGATTTTTTATATAAAGCATGTAAATAGCTGCCTTTCCAAAGATTTTCGGGATCATCAATAAAAAAATCCTCTTTCTCCACATCAAGAGTAATCGTGTCTGCTGTATAAGTCTGCAGCTTGATGGCATGTACTCCACATTCTGCCGCCGCGTCCACAATCATAAGGGCGCGCTCCAAAGACTGATTATGATTGCCCGACATTTCGGCAATAATAAAAGGAGGATATTGCACTCCTATCTTTTCCTTATTGACTGTAATTGACATTTTATTCATTTTTGATATCCTTCTTCCAAAGAATGCATGATATTGCTAAACAACAATAATCACAAATCCTGCTGGCTAACCCATTCCTCTTTTTTAAGAACAAAAGTTATTACATCCATAGGTACACCTTTTTTTAAAATACTTTTTTTAAAGACAATATCCCTTGTAAATCCCATCTTTAATAGTAAACCAACACTTGCATCGTTAAAAGCAAACGCTTCGCAAATTATTTTTTCCATATTTAATGAAAAAAAAGCATAATCAAGGCTTAAATTAGCTAAAATAGTGCCTAAACCGGAATGATAAAAACCATTTCCCAGATAAAACCCCCAGGAACAAGCTTTAGTTAAATGATTAATATCAGTAAAATTTGTCAAACCATGTGGTGTTTCATTGTACTCAAATATTAAATAAACACAGTTGTCGTTTTCTTTTATGGAATCGTACCATCTTCTATGCTCTTCCATAGTGATCATATGATCCGTAAACATATTTGCTCGAACTCTATCAGAATTTCGCCATCCCAAAATTGTCTGTAAATCCTCTTCGCAGATTTTTCTTAGATTAAATCCCTTTTTGTAGCTAATATTCTTCATCCAATATGTATCTGGCAACAGCGTTATTTTTGCTGGCCTTTCCCCCCATTATTTCAAAAGCTCTCCTTCCCAGACTCTGCAAGATTTCATCCGCGGATAACAACGATTTTAATATAATAAATATTGCTTTACTGTTTACCTGGTTATGAAAACCCAGGCCTAATATTGCTTTCCGGGATAAAAGTGCCTGGGCAGGTTCCTTTTGATTCTTAGCGGTAATGATGGTAACAGAAGGAAGCCCCAAAAACATCCTCTCCCACGTGGCACTGCCTCCGGCCCCAATGGCCAGATCAGCCTGAGCCATGAGTTCTGCCATGTTATCCACCTGGCAATAATAGTTTGTATTGGGTATTGCACTGCACATTCGCTCGACCTGCTCCCTATGGGGATTGGAGGCGCCAACGACCACATCTACGGCAATATCAGGCCTTTCCAACATCTTTATCGCTTCCAAGGCTTTTGCCGTCTCATTGGTGGAATCCGAACCGCCAAAAAAGATTAGGATTCGCTTTACTGTACCGTCGCGCCTGCGCAGGGTTGCTCTTGCTTCCCTAAATTCCTGTCGAAGCAGAGCATAGTTTGGTCCCAGCAATCTGATGCAGTGTTCCGGGACCAGGCTGTCATACCGGCTTTCCATCTCCGCATAAAGGTTTTGGTCGAGAAGCAGGTCGCAATCGTGAGGACGGTCGGCCAGGTCGTCAATGACCATAATTTTTTCTACAAACGGCTGCATCTGCTTTTCCCAGCGCCAGTCGAGTGCATAATGGTCGACAATAAGCCAATCGATCTTTCGATCTACATCAATAAATTCCCGCTGCAAAGCCTGCCAGGACTCCGCGGCATCCTGTTCCCAACCTACTTCCAACCAATTTGCAGAAAATTCTTTGGCGTGATCGTTTGCCACACTTTTCTGTTCCGGCTTGAACAAACAAAAAACGGGAAATCCTTGATCTTCAATGTAACCGCAATAGTTGCCCTCCAACTCTCTGCAGATAAAAAAAACCTCTGCCCCCTTATGCCTCAATTCCTGGGCCAAAGTCAGGCAGCGCATAACATGCCCTGATCCCATTTTCTCGGAAGCATCGACACGAAAAAGAACTCTCA
>CAZAQM010000088.1:0-8751 GCA_964487385.1 uncultured Dethiobacter sp. | reverse complement strand
TTGAAGCAGGGCTGAAAGTCCTGCAGCGCAAGGGGAAAATGGAAAAGAAAAAGATTGTCGCAGTGGCCATGGCAGGTGACGGCGGCACGGCTGATATCGGCCTGCAGGCACTGTCGGGAGCTATGGAGCGGGGCCATGATTTTATTTTCATCTGTTATGACAATGAGGCATATATGAATACAGGGGTGCAAAGATCCTCCTCAACGCCGCTGGGTGCTTCCACCACGACTTCGCCGGCTGGTGTCCTTCAGCCTGGGCAGTCCACATGGAAAAAGAATATGGTGGCCATCGCCGCTGCCCATGGCATACCCTATATTGCTACGGTTTCCCCCAGCTACCCCATGGATCTGGCGGAAAAGGCCGCCAAGGCGGCCAATGCCCGGGGCCCGGCTTACCTGCATGTGCTGAGCGTTTGCCCGCCGGGCTGGGGAATCCACAGCAATGAGACGATCGAGATTGGCCGGCTGGCCGTGGAGACGGGGATCTTTCCCCTCTACGAGATCGAAAACGGGGACTATCGCATTACCGTCGATGTGGAAGAATTGCGGCCGCTGGTGGCCTACCTGCAGCCCCAGGCCAGATTCCGCCATCTGCAGTCGGACCTTGACCTGATCGAAAAGATTGGCCACCGGGTGCGATTGGATTGGGAGGAACTGAAGAAAAAGGTGGCTGCGGATAAATAGGAAACGAAATATAGTAAAATGATGTGGTCCCATCTTTTGGATTAAATGGAGGATATTAATTATTTTCAGATAAGAGGAATTTGGCTTTTTTTGGCGAAATAACAAAAAACCGTAAGCTATTACATTTTTATTGGTATTAACATAAATGAAAAGAGGGAGGAAAAGTGTCTAGGTTATTTAAAAGGGCGTTGTTTGGTTTTAGGCCCGGGGAGGTACAAAATGAGCTTAATCGGCTTGATAATGCCCACCAGGAAGAAACTGCCTTCCTACGTGAAGATATCGAAAAAGCACAAGCCGAGCTGAAAGAATCCGAAACAGAAATAGAAACCCTGCATACAAAGCTAAAAGAGTTTGCTTCCCGGGAGCAGTCCATCGTCGATGTGATGATGCTGGCACAGAAAAAATCGCTTCAAGTCGAGGAAGAGGCCCGCCGGCAGGCAAAACTTATGCTGGAAACGGCGGAAAAGGAGCTCCTCGGTAAAAAACAGGAACTGGAACGTTTGCAGGAAAAACTGCAACGTTTTAAAGAGGAGTTCAAAGAACTGCTCGACGATTATCGTTTTTCCATCGAAAATGTGGCTGCCCTGCCTGCGGAACCGGAACATGTTCAGGGCTTAACTTTGCTGGAAGGCGAGAAACCTGAACAAACGCTTAAGGAAACCTTGCATAAAAAGGACACATATTAAAGGGGCAGATATCTATTTCAAAATATGATCATGATTCTTTTTTTTCTCATGATCCGGGCAAACAATTGAGCGAAGAACTAGAACACTTGCTTGTGAAAAAACAGCTTGCCAGGGAAAAGTGTCTTGCTTTGCATGCCCGTCTTGAGGAAAAAGTTCGGGAAAATATAAATTTAGAACAATCGCTTATCAGCGCGAACGAACTTGCTGCAGAGCTGACGCAAAAAGCTGCTTTGGAAGCCGAACGGATCCTCAGCGATGCAGAAGCAAAGGTTGCCCTTAGCAGAAGCAGGCAGTTGCAGCTTGAAAAGGAAATAGCGAAGGCAGAGGAAGAGCTCGCCAATTACCGCCATCTTGTTTACGGCGGTCAGGAGGATGCCGCGAGGGATGAGAAAAATAAATCCGCTGGCGCAACAGGGGCAAAAGAGGTAACAACAGGAGAAGATGGCGGTGTAGGCCCCGCTTTAGAAGGGAGCGACTATTATTTTATTGATTCATCCGCCTATACGATCCAGCTCGTTTCTTTCCTGAACGCCCGCCACTATGTAGCCTTCGGCGGCAAACAAGGCCCGGTTCATGCCCATTCCTGGCAGATCCATATCAAAATAAAAATTCCTGCGGAAAAAAGCGAACAAATACCCTTTGCCAAAATTATGGACTCCATTAGCTCTGTTATCTCTTGTTACGAAAAGACAGTGCTCAATGAGGAATACCCATTTAATGTCCTCCAGCCCACTACAGAAAATATGGCCATGATCTTTTTTAACCGGCTGGAAGATATGCTCGTAAAATTTGATCTATCCATCGGCAACCTGTCGGTGTGGGAGACCCCTACCAAGGGTATCGAGGTGACGCGGCGCAATCCGGAATTTGATCATCTTCCCGCGGCTGCAGAAAAAGAGGCTGCAGCTACGGTTGCTCCTCCGGGACCCGTAAAAGAAGAAAAAGGTAAATTTCGCCGGCGGTATAAGCTTGGGAAAAAGATCGGGCCGCGGGCAGCCTCTGCCAGGGTTTCTGACGCCCCGCAGGCAGTTTATCATTACCCCGCCCGCCGCTACCTGCTGCATGCTCTGCTTGTGACGGTTGTCGTTCTTGTCGCCTATTACCAGGTCGTCACCCCCCAGCTCAGATTGCATTATCCCTGGGGCTCCGATACCTGGGGCCATCTTTACAAAGCGGAATTTCTCTTTGGGCGGCTGCTAGAGGGGGAGTATTTCCCCCAATTTACTGAATACTGGTATAATGGGGTTCAGCCCTTTCGCTATTGGGCGCCCCTTCCCTACTATGCTATTGCCTTGTTAAGGTTTGTCAGCGCCGATATATTTATGGCCGGAAACTACTATGTATTTCTTTGCGCCTTGCTGGGAGGTCTCTCCTTGCTTTTTTTTGCCGGCAGGATTGGTATCTGGCAGGCTACTATCGCCGGAGTGGTCTGGTCTGTCTGGATCGATAATGTCAGGGTTGCTTTTTCCGAAGGGAATCTTCCCCGGGTTCTGGCTACAGCCTTATTGCCCCTGCTGTTTTTTCTCATTCTGAGGATTCTGGAAGACCGCCAAAATTACATAATGGCAGTTTCCTTTGTTTTGCTTCTACACCTGGCTATTCTTTGCCATGCCATGATCGGCGCCGTATACTGCATCAGCCTCGGCCTTTTTGCTTTCTTTTTTTGGGTTTTTGGCGGCTGTCTTCTCAGAGATCTCTCGCGGGTTATTTTTATCATTATCGCCGCTGTCGTTTCAGCGGGCTGGTGGTTGCTGCCCAGCTTAGGGGGCGGTATTACCAATATTGATCCTGCGGCGGTAAAGGAAATCGTGCAGTTTGTCCCCTCTGCCGTATCGCTCAATCCTTTCCATCGCTTTGCCGATCGGGAGACGTTTTATTGGGGTATCAGCCTGCTCCTTGTCCTTGGGGCTGCCTTTGCAAGCTGGCGTAGCAGGCCTCCTTGGATAAAAAGCCTGGTCGTTTGTGGCTCGATCCTGATCGTCATTACATTCCCGTCGGCGCGCCTGTTTTTCCTGCTGATGCCGCTCAGCCATCTGCTCTGGCCATTGCGCTTCTCCAGTTTTGCCGCTCTGGCGCTAATTCTGTCCGCCCTGGCTCTTTACCCTTTTAAAGACAAAATAGTCTTGCCGGCGGTGGATATCAGGAGGGTTCTAACGGCTTTTTTGTTAACCATGCTGCTCATAGCAGATTGTTATTTCTCTGTGCGTCTGCTGGCTTACACGGTCGCAAAATCTTATGTGCTGCTGGAGGGAACTGAATATCTGCAAAAGGTGCCGGGCTGGCGTGTGGCCACCATCGATCTCAGCAGCCTTGGCTCCGCCCCTTCCTATCTCTTTTCTGAGGCGGCGGGCAGGGAACAGGTTTTTGGCTGGGCCTGGCAGGGAGCGACCACTTCTTCCAATATCATGCTCCTCAATATGGGGATCGAATACCAGTACTATCCTTTTTTGCTTCGTTCCTGCGTTCTGCTTGGCGCAACGGATCTGCTCGTTAAAAATGACGTGATAGAGGAACCGGAAAATTTTTCGGCTGCAGCAATCAAAGCAGGTTACGAACATGTAGTGAATATCGATGAGATCAGTCTTTGGCATGGGCAGGCGGATCATCCTTATTTAGTTGTCAAAGACGATCGCACCCTGGCTATCGGGAGACATGCCGGGACTTTGGCTATCCAGTTCCCCCACGTGGAGATGGGCACGTCACCCTATCTGGACAGGTACCTGCCGGAAGAGTTGAACAAATATCCAAGCATCGTGCTGAGCGGTGCCGAGTGGTGGTCCGGGGAGAAAGCGGAAGAGATTCTGCGGAGCTATATTTCAGCCGGAGGCAGATTATTCGTCGAGCTGGCCGGGCTGCCGGAGAATGTTCTGGCCAAACAGCCGGAACTTTTCGGCGTCTATGGGGAAGCGGTGACCCTTGGCGGGCAATTGGAGCTTCTAGGCAGCGGCGGAGGAAATATCGTTTTGGAGCCCTTTAATTTGGAAAAGGTCGAAGGCTGGAAAACGTATGTTCCCCAAGGTTTGGATGAAGAGATTTTATATTTCGATTACTACGGGGTTGATGCCCCTGTCGTGGGCTATAAGCTGGTGGAGGGGGAAAAAGTATGGTTTCTGGGAGGCAACCTGCCCTATCATACCTTTCTGACCAAGGATGCCGGGGCGCTGCGGCTGCTGGAAGATATATTCGGTATTAAAAGTGAATATACAGGGGAGGAGATGATCCCCCTCCGGAACTATACGGCGATGGATAACGGCTATCTGATGCAATACAGCGCTGACCGGGAAGTGGATGCGGTCATTCCGGTTGCTGCCCTGGAAGGGATGAAGGTGGAGATCGACGGCGAGCGCCGAACCTATACCACATTTGAAAATCTGCTGCGCATGGAACTGCCGCCGGGGGAGCATGAGATTGCCATTACCCTGGAAAGAACACCCGTTTATTTTTGGGGTTTGATGCTTTCTTTTTTTTCCGTGCTGGTGCTGGCTGGCGGACTGCTATTTTTTAAAAAATGTGATAAAGATGTGAAAAAAGATGGGCAGATTAGCGTTTAAGGTTGCCGCAGCCCTGGCAGTGTTTGTTGTCTTTATTTTTTTATGGCCGCCGGGTTCGCTGTTTCTAAAAAATATTGTGCTGGACGGCCAACTGCAGGACTGGCGGGGCCGGGCTTTGCTAACAAGTGGCAAGGCCGGCATGGGCGCCGATAATATCTTCGAATCCATCTATTGGGCTACCAACGAAAACGAACAGAGGCTCTACTTTGCAGTAAACTTACAAAACCCTGTGCCGGCAGGCGGAATTTTTCCGTGCCGTCTCTATCTCGATATAAACGACAACGGATCATACGGGGACAGTATCGATAAATATGCAGATTTGCTTTATATGCCCGATATGGGCGAAGGCATGGTCGGCGTTAAAATTTTTTCTTCCGGGGGGAAACTTCTTGCCGAGTATGGAGGCCCATGGGGGCAGCAGGGAGACGTTGCCCAAGCTTTCGAGTTTTACCTGCCCATGGCCGGGTTGCAAATCTACCCATCCCAGCCGGTCCGCTTTTACCTTGCCGCTGCCGGGCTGGGCAACGATCGTTTGCCGGCGGAGGGGGACGTGCAGTGGAAGGTCTTTCCCGTGGTAACGAAAAGCAGGCTGGGCATTGCTCTTTTTGCCCTGATCTGGCTGCTGGCCACCATAATGCTGTATCGTTATCGGGTCTGGTCCCTTTTTTATGTGGTGGGCGCCGTGGGGTTTACTTTTCTTTTCATTCTGATCGTACGGGGCTCTTACCTCGAATATGCCCTAGAATACTGGACCGGTATGATTCTCTATCAGGTGCTCAAAGTATTTGATATCCTGGCCTATGTTTTTGATAAATCTCCGGGGACGATCCTGGTTTTTATAAAACTCGATAAAAGCTGGACGACGATTAATATCGATATCGAAAGTTCGGCGCTGTTCGAAATTGCCGTTTTGCTCGGTCTGGTTCTTTTTTATCCGGCTTACGGGTATGCACGGAAGATCTACTACGCCCTTGCGGGCATGCTGACGCTCGCTTGCTTTAATTTGATGCGCCTGCTGCTGATCATTTCCATTATTTATTGGGGGGGGCGCAGTTTTAACTTTGTGGCCCATACTTTATTTGGGCGGGTCTTCTTTTTTGCGGTGATCGTTGTTCTTTACTGGCATATCCTGACACAACCCACGATTAAAAAAGTACAGGGAGATGTAAAAGATGCTTGAACTACTGTGGGATAGAAGCATCGGCATGCTGCTCTTTTGGAGTATCTGGCTGCTGGCACCGCTGCTGGTCGATGTTTCTGCCATGTTGAGGTGTTTTTCCGGTCTGTTTTTCCGCCGGGGCGAAGAGGGCAAAGAGAAAGAAGCCGAGCTGCAGGCTGATCTGCAATACTATCCTTTTGTTACCATCGTTATTCCCGTGCATAATTCCGCTGAAACGCTGTACCAATGCCTTGATTCCATTTGCAGGCAGGAGTACCCCAAGGATAAGCTGGAAGTTATCTGCGTCAATAACGGCAGTCAGGATGAAAGCTTTGAGGTGTTTCAGGAATTTCAATACGAACATGCGGAGATGATGACCACCTGGGGTTCCATGGAACAAGCCGGAAAGTCCATCGCCCTCAATGCTGGGATCTATCAAGGCAGCGGAACCTATATCATGAACGTGGATTCGGATGCATGGCTGGATAAGAACGCCGTCCTAAGAGCAGTGGATGCTTTTGAAAAAGATGAGTCGCTGGCTGCCGCCACCGGGCTTATCCGCGTGGACAAGGAAATTGGGGCTAACTATTCTTTTCTGGATATCATCAATTACTGTGAAATAATTGAATATATGCTGGCCTTCAATATCGGACGCCGTTACCAGCAGCTTAGGGAGTCTCTCTTCACCCTCTCCGGCGCCTTTTCTATCTTCCGCCGCGATGCACTGCTGCAGTCTTTTATGTATCAGGATCGCACCGTCTCTGAAGATACGGACCTGACTTTTCAGATGAAAAACGAACAAAAAAAACAAAAGAGGCGTATCGGCTGTGTGCTCGATGCGGTGGCCTATGTGGAGCCCATCGGTTCCCTTTCCCAGCTTTATGCCCAAAGGCTGCGCTGGCAAAGGGGCCAGATCGAAGCCATTGCCGTCCACGGAGAGTATGCCCATAATCTTTGGAACGATCTGCGCACTTTTATCGGCCGCATGTTTATCTCCGATCACACGCTGGCACTGGTCCGTCTAAGCTGGACATTCCTGCTTTTTTTCCTCTATTTTATCGGTTATTCCATGGATACGGTGGCTTTTGCCCTCATCATTCTGCTGATTTGCTATATCGCCCTCGATGCGGCAAGTTTTCTCATGGTTTATAAATACAGCTCCAGCCTCTATCGCTGCGAACTAAAAAAAATATGGTGGATTGTTTTCATCCTGCCTTTTTACAGGTATATGATCTATTGGTTTCGCCTCTCCGGCATCATTGCCGTGCTGACGGAAGAAAAAACCTGGCGCGTGCAATACCCGATCGATCAGCTAAGGGAGATCGCCAGGGTCTATAAGAACAAGTGGCGCAAGGCGGGTGCATTGCTAAATAAATCGAAAGGAGGCGAGACAACTTGAGCAGCGGTTTTTTACTTTTATTGATCTCTGTATCCCTGGGGGCCTGCGGTCAGATATTTTTAAAATTTGCTACCAACAGTATCGGGGAGATTCATCTGGAGTGGCCGACAATTCCTTCCTTACTGATGCAGCTATTCCGCAACCCCTGGGTTCTGGCCGGCATTATACTCTTCGTTTCCAGCATGGTGCTATGGATGAAGGTGATCTCCGATATGGAGCTGAGCAAAGCGTACCCGAGCATCAGCATCTCCTATATCATCGTCTTTATTTTTTCCATCATCTTTTTTAAGGAGGCAGTTACCGCCTCCAAGGTGTTTGGTTTTTTTCTGATCATTGCCGGGGTGTTTTTTTTGCATCGCTAGGCGCTAAAAGTTTGCAAGATATTATCATTACTGCTTGCAGCGGAGGCTTTATCAATGTGGTTTATGCAGGAAAATCAGGAATATGGTTTACGGGAGTGATGATATGATGGATACAATGGACGAGTTAGTTGCCATAATTCTTCCCATGTATAACGAGGCTCAGTCGATTCCTGCTTTGCAACAGATGTTTGAACAACTGCTGTTGCCGCCTGGCTGCCGCTATATCTTAATTGTCGTTAACGACGGCAGCAACGATAACACCCTTGAACTGGCCGCCAACTGGATGCGGGCTGCCGGCAGCGGGACCATCGTTTCCCATACGGAAAACAGGGGTCTTGGAGCGGCAATATTGACGGGTTTTGCTGAAGCGGTTAAAATCCATGCCACCTGTATCGTAACCATGGATGCGGATGCCACCCATCCCGGAGAGATTATTGCCGGGCTTGTGCAAAAAATTCATGCCGGCGCCGATATTGCCATTGCTTCACGTTTTGCCGGAGGGGGAGGTCAGGAAGGGGTTCCCATCCTGCGCAGTTTTTTAAGCCTGGGGGCAAAACTGTTTTACCGGACTGCTTTTCCCTTGCGAGGTGTTAGAGACTATACGGTCAATTTTCGCGCTTACCGGGGCTCCCTCATTAGGAAAGCCCTGCAATCAGGCCAGTGGCCTTTTCTGGTTTCCAGAAACTTTTCGGCAACGGTGGAACTGTTGCTAAAGCTGGCTCCCCTGGCCGATTCCATAGAAGAGGTGCCCTTTACCGTACAATACGGCGATAAAAAGAGCACCAGCAAGCTAAAAATACTGGCTACTATCCGCGGCAGCCTGCAACTGTTTTTACTGCCGAAAACGAACTGTTCCCTGGGCAGGGGTCTGCGGATTGACTAAAAAGGTTACTGAAAAAAATATGTGGGCG
>CAZAQM010000087.1:0-8760 GCA_964487385.1 uncultured Dethiobacter sp. | reverse complement strand
GGCAGGTCCATCTTGGGCTTCTCCGCTCCCGGAGTGTCTTTGACGTCTTCGTTGTCGCCTCCCTCCGGCATGTCAAATTCCAGATTCTGATTCTGGCTAATGTCGCCGATAACGATATCCGGGTAAGTAGTAACGGAATTATAGTAGTCGGTCATACGGCCCAGATCGTCATAAAGATGGAGCGTAACCTGGTCCGTGTTGCGGAAGCTGCCCAGGTAATGGTTGGTCTGAGCCGGATGCGGAATATCTTTGTTACCGACGACGGTGGCGTATTCCTTAACGGGGTCGGGGTCGTCAAACAAGATTTTCAGGTTGCCCCTAAAACCTGGGTTCCATTCCCATATTTCGTTAAAGACCGGCGGCGCATAATCTCCCCCCAGGGGGACGGTAATGCTGCCCTTGGCCGCTTCCGCGCCGTAGATGGGTATAGCGGTATCCCCTGTGTCGATTTCCCGGACAGTTTTCATTTCCGCAGTATAGTTCTCCAGTTCGTCTTCATGAACGGCAATCGTCATGAAGGATGCCTTCATGTCATATGTGCTCTCCGGGTCGTCTAGAGGGGAGAGGGTTATTTTACGGGGCACCTTCACATAATCATACTGCAGCAGTTTCTCCTTCATATCCCCGTCCTTGCCGGGCGCGGGGGCAAAAAAGCTGTTGACGTCCCTTCCATCATGGAGATAGGCCAGCAAGGTATCACCTGCGTCCACGATGCCGTTTCCATTTTCATCCAGGTGCATGGTAACGGCTTCAATGGTGCTGATCCTGACCTCCTGTTCCCGGCCCATGGCGTCGCTGTCATAAAAGAGCATACCGATGCTCTCGTTTAGGTAGTGTTCCTTTTCTATGGGTATGGGAGCGCCAAACATGCGCCCGTCATAGAGCAATTGTTCACCGTTTTCCAGTTGAAAATCAAATTCTGTTACGTCGGTTACATCAACGTAGATAAACGTATCTTCCAATCGGTCATTCTCGAGGTAGGGCGAACCCAACAGCATACCCCCAACCCGGCCCCCCTCACAAAACCCGGCTATTTGCTCACCTAATAGTCTGGCTCTGTCTATGTACTGCTGTTCAGTTTCCCATCCCCCTTCATCCCGGGGTAATATACAAGGAGAATAGTCAATCGAAATCCGCTGCTTCCGCTCCATAACCACAAAGAGGGAATACTCGTCATTTACCGTGGTTATGGAAGAAAGGTCCAGGACACGCTGGGTTTTGGTGGCGGAGCCGGAACGGAGCTGTATGGCGGCAGTTTTTTGCTCAGCCGAGACATTTCCCGTATTGATGGTTTTCCAGTTATCCCCTTCCTTCTTCTTCAGCTCCACAGATTTTATTTTAAAAGCGCCGGCGGTGGGCGGCACCTCGAGCTGCAAATTGGAGCCCGCATAGAACCTTCCATACTGATCGGTGCCGCCCTGGTTATTTGAAAAACTGATGTCAGGCTTAATTTTCCGTAAAATATCGCTGCTGTCAGCCTCCAGATATGCATCGCCGTCCTTGCAGACCACTTCGTACTGGATGTTGGTGATGGCTGTCCTTGTGAGATAAAGATCGTCCACCCAGTTCCTGAAATATGTGTTGTTTTCCCAGGAATGGTCCAGCAGGGCCATCACAAAGCGGTCATAATGCACATTCTGAATATTGGAACTAAGACGCTCTCTTAAAGATTGATTAATGGGTCCCTGCCGGCGGCCCGCCCCTTGATATTGGGCCAGTTGCCAATTGTTACTGAAAACAACTTGATCGATCCGGCCTCTGGTATCTTCCCTTAAATCCTGCCAGGGGGTATCGTTGCGCGAGAGCAGGAAGACCCCCTCGTTACCTCTTTGAGGATCCCAGGGGTGCATGAGGACAGGATTGTTAAATTCCATGGAGACATGCCCTCTTATTTGGTGGTAAAACTCGTAAAGCCCGTCAAGATCCTGTTCTCTCATAATGGCATAGCCGTAAGGATCGGAATCGGTTGCATCCCCAACCCTCCAGGCCCTGTTTGTTCCAGGCTCAAAGCTAAAACCCACTCTTCCTTTAGCTCCGGAGTAACGGGCTTGTGCAGAGCGGGTGTGCCAGCTACCGGTTGAGCTGAAAATATGCCCGTAATAATCGTCGCTGTTGTTATAAAAACTTCCAAAACCGAATTTGTTCCCGTCATTGGCGAGCATAGTGTATAATTTCCAGCCGCCCTGATTGGGGCCAAGGGCCCAATCGTCGGGGTCCACTATGGCCATGGGGCCAATGCCGCCGGCGGGAGGCGCGGTTTCTGCTTCCAGCAAGGGCGCCGACTCTTTCACCTGGGGAAGCACTTTTATCTGCTCGCCGGCGGCGGCAACAGCCCCGGCGGAGATAACCGCGTTTGCGCTGATGTCGATTGCCCCCCCGTCGTTTACCAGGGTAGCGATATTCATCACCGTATCCTCCGCGGCGGAGTTATAGAGATAAACCCTCGCCTCTCCCATCTCCTCCACGATATTACCGCCCTTGGGATCGGAGAGGAGCACGCTGAAGAATTTTTCCGGCTCCTTCTGCTCGATGTTATCGTTAATGAGCGGCACCTCTATGGTTACAGTCTCCTCGCCGCAGTTAAAGAGCAGCGTCCCGGCGGTATGGGCAAAATCCGTTCCGGCAACGGCGCTGCCCGATATTGTCGCATAATCCACGGAGAAGACGTACTGGGTCCCCCCGGTCCGCGTCACCTCCAAAAAGGCGCTGCCCATGCTTTTATCAAAGCTTACGGATTGCTCGACGAAGAATACATGGCTTTCCACGTAAGGGTCATTATCCTGGATGCACACGGTAAAGCGGTTGGCGTCCTCGATAAATTCCGCGCCCTCGGCGTCATAGATGGTTACGATAAAGAATTCCTCGGGCTCGGAGAAATCGTCGTCAATGGCCCGTATATCCAGGGATTTCACATATTCCCCGTCCTCGAAGACCAGGTCGGCGAATGCGGTGCCGTATTCACTCTCCAGATAAAGAATATCCAGGGGATATACTATTTCAAAATCATTGTGCCCGGCGGCATTGGCCGTATTGCCTTCGGGCGCCACCGGCGTAACGGCTAGATTGGCCACCGCCCTGCCTTCCCGTCCGCCCATGCGGTAGACGACGATGGAAACCGTATCGTCCCCTTCCCTGGTATAAAGATAGCTCTCCCTGAAGATAAAGGCGCCGGTGGGGTAGGCTTCCTCCCAGGTCATGCCATTGGGGGCCAGCTTCTCCTCCACACTGGCGGCATAAGCTGCCGGGATACATTCGGCAAAGAGGCCAAAGAGCATCAGCATAACCATAAAAATGCACACGCTTTTTTTTATGAATGTTTTTAACATTCGTTTCATCCGGTATCATCCTCTCCTTTTTACGGAATCCGGAATCATCAGATGCTCCGGCACTTTTTTACGGAGGTCGGGCAGTTTGAATTCCTTTTTGCCGTCGCCGCCGAATTTTGTGCCCAGGAGCATATAAAGCTTTGCATGTTCGGTGATGTATAATGTCTGACCTTCACATTCAAGCCAGCCTTCCGGTGTTTTGCCGTAAGGGAAGAGCCGTATTTCTCCGATGAACGCATTCATAAGGCAGCATCCTTTCCTGTTATTTGGCTCTAATGATAGCAGTTTTTATTTTTTTGTCTTCCACCAAATGGTGGAGTTTTTGAAAAAAAGGCGGATGCATTGTTTGAGGAATTGGGTTTAAATATGACAACAGCTTTTAATATCTTTATAGCCAAACTGTCCGCCAAGGCGGCATACCTTTTGAAATTACAACACAGGTTGATCCGTTTTTTAATGAAACTAATATGAACGTGCTTAGAAAATCCGTGAAGGAAGCAAACGAGGGTAAATTTGTTTCTAAATCTATGGAAGAATTGAAGACAATGGAAGAATGAAAATCATTTTGCTTTACTTTTTGCCATATGCATGCTAACATTAAATTGATAGTATAAATATCGGGAGGCTTGCAACATGCAGAAAGTAACCCTCTCCAAAAAAGGGCAGATTTCTTTGCCGGCTGCCTTACGGAGACGATTTGGCTTAAAGCAAGGTGACAGGTTGGGCATCGAGGAAAAAGGGGATACCATTGTACTGAAGCCTCTTCCGGAGCATCCTTTGTTAAACATGAAGGGAAAATTTAAAGCGGAAGGTCAGACAAAGCTAACAGTCCTTCTATTGCAAGAGAGGCAAAAGGAAAGGAAACGGGAGCAATGGTAAAAAGAGTCGTTTTTGACGCTTATGCAATAATGGCTCTGCTGGAAAACGAGACAGGTTCTGAAATTGTTACAGAAATAATTATGGATGAAGAATCAGAGATTTATATTAGTGGAATTAACCTTGGTGAAATATATTATATTTTACACAGAAGAAACGGTAAAAGGGCAGCGGAAGAAGTTATTGAAAATATTATGCTTGAACAAACTATAAAAATTCATGAACCCATGTGGGAGAGCATAAAAAAAGCGGCGGGAATCAAAGCAAAAGGGGGACTTTCATACGCCGATTCTTTTGCTCTTTCTCTGGCTAAAGAATTAGAGGCAAAGTTAGTTACAGGGGACCCGGAAATACGGACAATTGCTGCTGAAACTGCTGTAAATCTAATTTGGCTCTCTTAACTTTATGCCTTTTTCCATGCCCTTTTCCATACCTTTATTAATCAACTTTTCAGCAATAGTCATAATAATTTCATTCCCTTCCAGAGATATTTCTTTAACAGCGTGGTAAATGACCAATGGGATAATAATGGGCAGGGTAAAAATCTTTTCTTTACAGCTTCTGGCAGCAGTGAGGTTTATTTTATTAAATTCAACGCTTTTCCTTTGATTACGGCCTGGACTCTGTTGTTAACCTCCAGCTTTCTATAGAGGTTCAGGGTATAGGTTTTGACCGTACTGGAGGAGATACGCAGTTTTTCACTTATTTCACTGTTGGAGAGTCCCCGGGCCATGTGCTCCAGCACTTGTGTTTCCCGCTCGGTAAGGTGGCCCTGGACTTCCCGGCTGATGAATTTTTTTCCGTTAATCTCGGATTCATCTTCCAGCGCCTGTTTGGCAACCAGATAGAAGGAGAGGTGCCGGACATACTCGGCGGCGGCGGTGTCAAACTGGTGGTCGTATTCGCTTTCCAGGTAAATCAGGCCCTGAAAAATACGGTTGTATTTGAGCGGCAGGCAGATGATGGAGATGCCCGGTTTGCTGTGAATATGGTCGTCGGCGGCGAAGGGACCTTCGGTCGGTTTGGCGGACATAATTATTTCTTCATAGGTTCTGCCGGCGTAGCGGAGGACTTTTTTCGGCAAATAGTCAATTTCTTCCGGGTCGATGCCCAATTGGTGTTTTTCAACGGGCCGGCCGGTGCGCTGCTGGTATTGGATGCTGATCCGGTCTTGATGCTCCAGGAGAATTGCACCGTAATCCGCCTTTAGATCCCGGCATACGGAGGTAAGGAAGGAGGCAAATGCCGCTTCCAGTTCCAGTTGTTCCATCTCCTGCTGCCGCTCTTTAAGCATCTGCTGATTGAAGCTGCTCTCTTTTGTCCCGGCGCTTTGGGGTGTTGCAATGGCAGCGGCCGCTTTATCCTCCCGCTCCGGCGTTATTTCGTCAATAATCCCATAGTTCGCCCTGATGCGGCCGGCTGTTTTGCCGGCGCCCCATTGGTCAAATAAGCGGGCGGCGTCGCGGGCGTAAACTTTGGCTACTTTTTCATTGCCGCTGTAATAGCGGGCGGCCAGGGAGTTGGCCAGGGCTTCCAGATGGAGGTTGCCGCCCGCCGCGGCATGCTTGATCGCCTGGTCAAAGAGGCCGGCGGCGCGGTGTTTTTGCTTGCTGTGGCTGAGGCAGAGGGCTTCGACGAGGAGGTGTTTGCCCCAATGATTTTCCGGGCTTAGTTTTGCCCAGATTTTCAGTTTTTTCCTGAATTTTTTGCAGGCTCTTTGCCGGCGCTTATCCGGGCTTCCCTGTTGGCGGTTCATCCTCTCCAGGCTTACCAGTAAGAAGTAAAATACAAAATCGACCTGAATAATATAGCCCATGATGGAGTTCAGTTGTTTGATTGACGTTTGCAAGACGGCATGGGCCGCCTCGATTTCACCGTCCAGGTACATTCTTTGAATTTTTAAGAGATAATAGATCATTTTTTCAATGGTATCCAGTTGTGCGATTTGTTTATCCGTGATCATGTCGCTCCCTGCGGGATGATCGGGCGGGGACAAGGCGGCGATGTGCTCTTTGAAGATATTGGTCAAAAGGAGGACGAGGTCACAGGCCATTTTTTGTCCGTATTTTTCATGGAGTTGCAGAAATTTGTCTAGTTGATCAAGCGGGCCGCCCATGGAATATTTAAGCTCAATCATGGCGCTGATGGAATAGCCGCAATATAGATAGTCGCCTGCTCTGAGGCCGCAATCAAAGGCTTTTTGCAGATAATGCAAGCTGTCCCGGGCCGGCGCGGTCCAATGGGCTACGAAGGTGCCGAGGCAAAAATAAGTGGTGCAGCCAAAGATGTCGTCGTCAAAGAGTTCCGCCAGGTCCAGGGAAATATCTTTAAGCTTTTTCCCTTTGTTATAATTGCCGAGCACACTGCCCTGCAGCAAGCTGTATGCGGCATAGGCCGCGGGTGAATAGGGGGAGTTTCCGTGTGTGGCGGAGATGTTGCCGATTTTCAGCATGAGCAGGATAAAGAGGTTATTGTCCGTCAAATTGGCCGAAGCGGCCATAATCATCAGTATCTCCAGGGCACTGACGATCCTTTTGTCTGTTACAAGCGGGGCGTTTCTGATAAATATAAGCCTGCTGTCCCTGAACAAAAACATGCCGAGCAGAATTGCCCCGGCAATCTCTATTTTAATTTTAAGGTTTTGCCTGTTGATTTTAACGCCGAGATGGCGCAGGGCCTGGAGGCCTAAATCAATGACCCGGGCGTGGTTGCCTGTGTAGGCGCTGAGGATCATGTACTGTTTTTTTATTTCCGCTTGCTCCGGGCGAGCGGCGGCATGGGCGAGCATTTCTTCAAAGAGTTGTTTGGAGTCGTCATGGAGGCCGCACAGGTAGCGGCATTGGGCCAGTTCCAGCTTTATGTTCAGGGTACGGCGGTAATCCCGCTGCCAGCAGTCAGGGGGCAGCAGTTCCTGACAGAGGCTAAAGAGTTTGAGGGCATGTTCCACCGCCGCGGATTCCTTGGCCTTGAGGCCGGCCAGGTACAGATCCACGGTGAGGCTCTCCCCTGTGCCTTCTCTTTTAATGATCTCCCGGCAATTGAGTAAATGGGTGGTGATGGAGACCAGATTCTCCGCCACGAAGTTTTTGTCCGGGTCTGTGAGGAGCCCTGCGGCAAGCCGGTAGTGGAGTTCCGCTCTTTGGCCGGGGTTGATCCGGCCGTAAACGGTCTGGTAGATCCGGTCGTGAAAAAACTCGAATTCCGCGGCTTGGCCTTCCTGGTGATAGTCG
This sequence comes from uncultured Dethiobacter sp., assembly GCA_964487385.1. Lineage (GTDB taxonomy): Bacteria > Bacillota > Dethiobacteria > DTU022 > UBA8154 > DUNV01. The sequence goes on along the minus strand of CAZAQM010000087.1, from coordinate 1,328 downwards.
GCGCCGGCAATGATTAATCCGGCCCGGCAGAGGGCCTGCAGGTTTTCCGCCAGCGTATTTTTGCTGCGATGAAAGACTTTTCCCAGCAGTTCCATGGTAAAGCTGCTGCCGATGCAAGCCAAAGTTTCCAAGAATTCCTTCAGGTGATGATCCAGGGCGTTTATTTTTCTGTTAATCATATCTTCCATGCCAACGGGAAAGTGGAGGTTTATCACATCTTTTGCAGCGAGGCGCCATTTTTCATTTTGGGGGTTGGGGCAGATTTTTTTGTTGTCCAACAATAAGTTAATCATCTGCTTGAGGTGCAGGGGATTGCCTAAGGTTTGCCTGTGCAGCAGGCGAGCCGCGGAGTCGCAGTTTTCCAGATTATCGGCAAAAAGATAGGCCAGCATTTCTTTGACGGCTTGCCGGGAAAAGCTGTTCAGGTTTATTTCGGTGAGGTGTTCGGTGGCGGCCAGCTCATGGAGCAGGGATGTTACTCCGGTTCTGTATTCTGTCAGGTTGTTTCTGTAAGCGAAGAGGAGATACAGGTCATGCTTCGTCGGGGGGTCATTGATCGCTTTGATGATGTTCCAGGAGGGGTTATCGGCCCATTGGAGGTCGTCCACGGCAATGACCAGGGGATAGAGTTCCTGGGCGGCGACTGTAATGAATCTCTGAAAGGCTGCTTCCAGCCTGATTTTCAGTTTTTGGTAATCAACTACTCTGGGCTTGCTTTGCCTGCCGGTAATGCCGGAGATTTTGGGGACGATTTGGGCCAGCATGGCGGCGTCTTTCCCCAGGCTGTTTACCAGTCTGGAGGTGATATGGATCAACTTTTTTTTAGGAAGGGTTAAGATATGGTTGGTTATGCTTTCGATGATCCGAATAACGGGGATGTACGGTTGGTCATTTTTGTACTGCTCAAATTTGCCGTACACACAGGTTGCGTTTAGCATTGTTAAATCGGTGAGGGCTGCTTTAAGGAGGGCAGTTTTGCCGATGCCGGTGTCGCCGGTGATTACCGTCCGGGCTGAATTGCCCCGCAATACGTGATCAAATTGAATTTTTATGGTTTCCAGTTGGCCCTCTCTGCCAACCAGCACATGCTGTAATCTGGAGCGCAGGGCAGCTTCATTTCCGGCCCCATTGCCTGCTTCCCTAATCATTTTTTTTGCCACCTGCCTCATGACGCAATAAAGCAGATGCTTTAAATTTCTCCGGAGCTTCCCCGACGGTCATATAGTCGAACATGGAGGGACCTCCCTCAGTGTCTATCGACACATAAACCTATTTATTTGTATATTCCAGCCGTACAGCTCCGTCTGCACGGTAAAACAGACCCACTG
>CAZAQM010000086.1:0-8812 GCA_964487385.1 uncultured Dethiobacter sp. | reverse complement strand
CCAGGTGCTCCCTGTATAAAACCATGTTATCACGCAGATAATCAAAGCCGAATTCGTTGTTCGTCCCATAAACGATATCCGCCTCGTAGGCGGCGCGGCGCTGCTCCGGGCTGAGGCCATGGACGATCAGCCCTACCTCCAAGCCCAGGAAGCGATAAATGGAACCCATCCATTTCTGGTCCCGGGTAGCCAGATAATCGTTTACGGTAACGATATGCACGCCTTTTCCGCCCAGAGCATTGAGATAGGCCGGCATGGTCGCCGCCAGCGTTTTCCCCTCGCCGGTTTTCATCTCGGCGATGCGCCCCTGGTGCAAGACCACCCCTCCGAGAACCTGCACATCGAAGGGCCGCATCTTCAGCACGCGCCAAGCGGCCTCCCTGGCCACGGCAAAGGCCTCCGGCAGGAGATCATCAAGCGTTTCACCCTCAGCAATTCTCTGTTTAAACCGGACGGTTGATTCCCGCAGTTGTGCATCCGTTAATTGCCTGATGCGATCCTCATAAGAGTTCACCTCTTCAACATAGCGCCAAAGCTTTTTCACCTCTTTGATATGCGGATCACCAAAAATTTTTGCCAGGAGCCCCATTTTCAACCCTCCCCGAGGGAAATTTATACCCCCGCACTACATATAAATTATGATCCTTTTTGCAGTGGAATCAATTATCAATTAATGTAAAATAATTGCTTTGCTCATTATAACATAATCTGCCCATCCTTTCATCTTTTAGCAGGGTGGCAGGAACCCTGAAATGCAAATAAAAAACCTGCCGCTGCCCGGGCAGATAGCTTTTTTTCATCATGCCGCACACAACAGGAAATCCTGTCTCAGTCCTTCCGCATTGTCTTTTCAGGATTGGTCGCTCATTTTTTCAGGCGGGCAAAAAAATCGGGCAGGCGGGTCATATCAGGCAGGACGGCTACGGCGCCCTGCCGCAGAAAAAGCTCCTCGTTGGCGGTGCCGCCGGGGCCTGTTAAAACGCCGATAAAGTGCGCCCCTGCATCCCGGGCGGCAAAAAAATCAGCCATGGTGTCGCCCACAACCCAGCAGTTCCCCGGCAGCGGCAAAGGAGGAGAAACGATCAGCTCTTTTTCATCTATTTCCCCGCCCCAGTAGGCCTTCAGGAAAGAAAAAGGGTGGGGTTTCCCCAGAGAGATGCGGGGAAAATCCTCTCCGTGCACCTTCTCTGCTCTGGCCACCTGATCATGGGTTACGATGGAATCATCTGCAAAATAGCTTCTGATGCCCATCTGTTCCAGGGGATGATGCAGTTCCCTGGAAGGCCTTCCCGTGGCAATCCCCAGCTCCCATCCCAGGCTGCTCAGCCGACCAAGAGCGGTTTTTATCCTTGCCGCCTCAATAATGGGCTCTTCCCGGAAAAACAGCCCGCTTTTCCCCCCGATCAGCGCTTCTTTCCCCGGAGGCAGCTGCGGTTTTTTTTCCCCCCAATACCAATCCTGAAATATTTCCCGGACACCCTGCCAAAGGGGGGAGGCATGGATGCTTCCAGCAGCAAATACTTGCCCATAGGCAGGAGGCAACAGTTTGAGAAGCTTATTCATGAACCCGCCGCCCTGTGCCTCCTCCGACCAGTCTCCCAGCACGGCGGCAAAGGAGGGCTCAAAGTTATCCCCGGCAACAGCGTCAAAAGACGGGCGAATGAGGGAAAGTTTGCCAATGGCAGTTCCCTCTGCCCCCGCGGCCCCTTTCCCTTCGCCGTCCAGGTCGAAAAAAAAGCCCCGGGCAGCCAGGTGCCTGAACAAGGCCGCCAGCTGAAAGGCAAAGGCAAAAAAGGCCAGATCCCAGTTGGAATTGACAGCACGCTGCTTAAAAAAAGAGATGACCCTGTCCCGGCAAAAAATGATGCGCCTGATAGCGGCAATCTCCTGGATGGCCGGATCCTTTTTAAATGCCGGCATCCCATCCGGGGGCCCTATGCCCAGGTATTCTTCGCTGAAGAGCAGCTCCCAGACGGTGAGCGCTGCCGCATCCCAAAAGCGCTCTTCGCCCGTAATAACCCCATCCATATCAAAGATTATTTTACGCCTTGCAGTATATTTCACTCGCCTTTCCCCATCTCCAAGCTAATCGGCCCGGCCACGCCCGCCGTCATCCCCTTGCGCCACGGGCGCACCTGCAGGGCGCTGCCCAGCGCCTCGCCGAAAGCACGGAAGGTGGCTTCCCAAATATGATGGCCGTTTTTGCCCTTGAGAAGATCGAGATGCAGAGTGCAGGCCGCCCCCTGGACAAAACCTTCAAAGAAAGTTTGCAGGTCTTCTGAAGACATGCTTTCCACTTCCGGGGGAATTTCCACTTGCGCATGATGCAGATGCAGGGAAGCTCTGCTTTCAAAACTGATAACTGCCCGGGAAAGCGCCTCGTCGATGGTTGCCAGAGCGAAGCCGAATCCCTTGGCCCCCTCTGCCAGGCGCTGCTCCACGCACTCCTTGAATGCTTTGCCCAGCGTCATGCCAAGATCCTCACAAATTACATGGGAAAGGTAAAATTCCTTCAGGCGAATCTCCACTTCGAGGTTGAATTCGCCCCGCCAGACAACATGTTCCAGCATATGGTTCAGAAAAGGCAGCGGCGTTTTGAGGCTCTCCTTGAGCCCACCGGAGCGGGGGCCAAAATCGACGGCGACCGTTACTTCCGCTTCTGCAGTTTTGCGCACGATCTGTTGACGCATTTCCATCACACCTCCTCGACAAACCTTTTTCTCACCGCCATGGCATGGGCGGCAAAACCCTCGATTTCGGCAAAATGGCCGGCTGCCTCCTGCAGCAGGGCAAACCCCCCGGGGGTTACATAGCCGAAAGAAGACCTTTTCAGAAAATCGTGGACCGAAACTCCTGAGTAAGACCGGGCGAAAGAACCGGTCGGCAAAATAGCATTGGGCCCCAGCACAAAATTACAAAGGGTGATCGGCGTGCAGGGTCCCAGCAGGATCTCCCCGGCATTTTTAAGGCGCGGCAAAAGGGCGAAGGGTTCCGCCGTGAGGACTTCCAGGTGCTCGGGGGCATAATCGTTGACGAACGCCACCGATTCCTCCAGGCTTTCCGTTAAAACGATCCCCCCATAATGATTAAAGACCGTCCCGGCAAAGGAACGCCTTTCCGCCGGCAGCTCCTTTAAAAGGCTTTCCACCCGGAGCTGAACCTCCCCGGCCAGCCCTTCGGCATGGGTCACCAAAAGGGAGGCGGAATCGGGGCCGTGTTCCGCTTCGATGAGCATATCCAGGGCGACGAGGCGCGGATCGGCATCCTCATCCGCCAGGATAATGGCCTCGCTGGGGCCAGCCGGAAGCCCCACATCCAGCACGCCGTAAAGAAGTCTCTTCGCCGCGCTGACATAGGCGTTCCCCGGGCCCAGGACCTTGCAGCAACGGGGAATCGTTTCCGTCCCATAGGCCACCGCCGCAATGGCCTGCATGCCGCCAACCCGGTAAATCTCCCTAATTCCGGCAATATGCGCCGCGGCAAGGGTGGCAGGATCAATTTTCCCGCCCTCCCCCGGGGGCGTGCAGGCAATTATTTTCGGGACCCCGGCCACCACCGCGGGAATCCCCAGCATGAGCATTACCGAAGGAAAACTGCCCTTGCCCCTGGGGATATACAAACAAACCTCCGGAAGGGGCGTCACTTTTTCCCCGGCCATCACTCCTTTAGCCAGCTCCTTCATCCACATCTCCCCGGGGAGCTGTTCCCGGTGAAACTTCCTAATATTAGCGGCGGCATATACCAGGGTATCCCAGGTTTTGCTGTCCAAAGCGTTGCAGGCGTCTTCGATCTCCTCATCCGTTACGCGCAGTTGCTCCTTCTCCAAGGTTACCCCGTCAAATTTATCCGTGTAGTAAAGAAGCGCCTGATCCCCTTCCCGCCGAACCTTGTCGATCACTTCCCGGGCCAGGGGCAGATACTGTTCAATATCGATCTCGGAACGCCGCAGCAACCTGCTGTAAGCCTCCGCTTCCAGCTGCTTGAGGCGGTAAATATTCATTAAAAACTACCTCCTTTGGTAATAACAGGTAGTATAATAATTGTTGATTCTGCGGCAGAAATGCAGCGGGATCATTGTTTCCCTGTGCACAGCAGGGCAGATCATCCACCTGCATCAGGTTCCCGGGCAATCTCCTCCACCAGCACCCAGAGGCCTCCCAAGACCAGGGAATGGCCGCCTAAGAGGATGGGAATGGAGGACTGTACCGCACAGCGGGTAAACTCACGAAAAAGCGGATCCCTTATCTGCTGCCATTGTCCCAGATCGGAATGGTAGCGATCCTCAGCCGCCAACCCAGGCCGCAAATGAGCCATTAAAACACGGGTGTCTAGCAAGGCTGCACTGCAGATCTGTTCCAGATAGCGGAAAAAACCCTCCGGGCCTGCCTCCTGCAGAAAAAAACCCAGCAGGGAGACAACTTCGCCCCTTTTTTCCCTTCCCAGCGCCCGCATTCCCCTTTCCTCTGAGAAAACCCTCAGACGAACTTTCAGGCTGCGGTTAACTTTGGCTATAGCCAGGGCGCCAACTCGTCCCATAAGAACGACATCTTTGTAAGCATCGCTGAAAATTTCCTTTATCCTTCGCAGGCGGGAAAGATCCAGGTCGAGTACCTCGAGGGCCTCCCGCAGCCGGGGCCCGGCGAGGGTACTTCCCGCCAGGATGAGCAGGTCAGCCGGGGTGTCCAGATCAAAAAGAAAGCCGGCGCTCGCTGGGAAAAGCTGCTGTTTTATGCCGGTTTTGCTGCTGAGGGCCACGGCCAAAATATTATCCAGTTCCGGGGGGGCAATACAGTTTATGAGGTTTCCCGGGGTAAAGGCAATGATATCGGCCGACATGGCATTATTCGCATAAATGACCGGACCCGAAGCAGAAAGCAGGTCACAGATTCCCTGTAGTTCTTCCGCCGTAATGAGGGGAACCCCTGCACCGCTCATATAGATGACGCGATCCAGTCCTTCCCGATTGATCAGCGCCTGCAATTCCCGGCCAAAATGAAATTCCTCCCGAGGAAAGCTGCCGTTAAGGATGGTAACCCCATAACCGGCGGCCTTTTCGGCCAGGGTTGGGTAATTGGTCAAAAGATAGATTGTATTGGCGGCCTCTGTTTTTTGTAATTTTTCAATGTTATCTAGAAGTGCCGCCTGCCGGATAGAAACGAGCATCTTCTCCATTTCGCCGGCAGGATTTCCCCCCTCAAAGATGACAATGCTAACGGCATTCTTCATCAAGCTATGGCTCCAAAAAGTTTATTTCCATCATAACGATAATCCTGCTGCATAAGCTTCCGTTGCAGAGGAATCAGCTATTGCTTTTTTTATTCGGCCGGCTCGATCAGGCCGTAATTGCCATCTTTGCGCTTGTACAAGACGTTCATATCTTCTGTCTCGGCATTATTGAAAACAAAAAAATCGTGCCCCAAAAGGTTCATCTGCAAGATGGCTTCTTCCAGGGGCATCGGTTTGATGACAAAGCGCTTGGTCTTAACGACAATCGGTTCCCTTTCCTCCGCCTCCGCCTGGGCCGGGAAATGCTTTTCATTGAGCCCCTTGATCCCCTTTTGCCTGAGCTTGCGGTTAATCCTCGTCTTATATTTATGTATCTGGCGTTCCAGCTTGTCGAGAACCAGATCGATGGAGGAGTACATGTCATCGGTAGCCTCCTCGCCTCTGAGGAGCAGACCGTCGATCGAGATCGTTACCTCGACAATATGATTTTCTTTTATTACATCCAGGGTAACCTGCGCTTCCAGGGGGGAGTTAAAAAACTTATCCAGCCTGTTCAACCTTTTTTCCACATACTCTTGCAGAGCAGGCGTAATGTTCATGTTGCGGCCCCGAACGTTAATCCTCATCAACAAACAACTCCTTTCTGCCACTACCCTTCTTTAAATTTATCATTCCCTATTTAGGTAAAAAATCCTTCCCGGGCAGAAGAAATTACCACCGGGGGAAAATATTATATAAAAAGAAGAGAGGTCAAAGGCCTCTCTTCCAAACTTCGAGGTTAGATGATCCTTGGTAATTTAACGCGGGTATTTTCTCAACATCCCTGCCCTCACAGATTAAGCCTTGGTTACATTAGCCGCCTGCGGGCCCCTGCTTCCTTCCACAATTTCAAATTCCACTTCCTCACCCTCAGCAAGCGTTTTGAATCCTTCCTGCTGGATAGCAGAGTAATGGACGAAAACATCTTCGCCGTCCTCCCGCTCAATAAACCCATAACCCTTTTCCTTGCTAAACCATTTGACCTTACCCAACATAATTGATAAGATACCTCCTAAAATAAAAATCTGTGGGGTTGGGACACGCACACGTTAAATTTACCATATCACTTTTTTTTTGTCAAATAAAATAGTGAAAAGACGCACAATGAAAGAATAATTCATACAACAGCCGGAAACAGCCGGAAACCCAGGCATATCTCCTTTTCTGCGGCGGAAGATGCTTCAGGCAACGGGATGGATCTTTACCGGGCCAAAACAAATACCTTGACCTTTTTTCGGCCAAAGGCCAGAGCCTCCCGGTGAGTGTCGAAGAGAAGGTCGATGGACGCCCCTTTGATAGCGCCTCCGGTATCCTCCGCCCGGGCATAGCCGTACCCTTCGAGATAGACCATCGTTTTCAAGGGTATGAGCTTGGGGTCGACAGCAATAATATGGGGATTTTCCCTGGTGCCATCCCCGGCCTTCGCTTTCACACCGGTAAAAGTATAACCATCATTATAAAAACCGGTACACAGCGCCGCCCCTCTTTCATCAATGGGGCAGCCCGAACCTGGAGTCCCGGGGCAATAAGCCGTGGCATTGGCTGTAATGACCCGTTCATAGCGAATGCTGCGGCCACCCCGCGAAAGAACGTTTGCCTCTCCCACTTCCAGAATGAGATCCCGCGGCTCGTCGGTAGTGCTGGAAATAAGCGTCCTGGATATTTCTTTTCCGTTTTTTTTCGTCAGCTCCCAAAGATCCTCGCGCAGACCCTCCTTGCCTTCCTGTTGGACGCGGGCCGCGCCGCTTTGCAAATCAGAGGCGGTGATGCGGATCGTCCTGTAAGGAAGCTTTTCCCGGCAAACCTCGAGCTCTTTTTCCACCCTGACGACAGCAACTGTGTCCCCGGGTTTTAAGGCATAGTTCAGCGCCGGGTAGATCTGATCATCTTCCCTCAGCTCGACATCCTGCTCTTTTAAAAGGCCCGCTGTTTCGCCGGCATGCGTCCAGATTTTCTTTCCGTTTCCGCCCACGGTCAGAAAAACAGGAATGGCGCGCTTGATGACGATGATATCCCCATTTTCCAACTGTTCCCCTTTGGCGGGAAGCACCTTATCATATTCCTGCACACCAAGGTTTTTTTCCTGCAGGAGTTCCTCAACGGTCCTGCTAAAGGTGGAGTACTGCATTCTTTCCGCACCGTCGATCACCAGGATCTCTTTATACTGCCGGCCATAACAAAACGTCAACAGTGCTACCGCCAGTAACAAAAATATTCCTATTTCAATTTTTCTTTTTCGCTTTCCCTTTTTACCACCTGAATCGTGCTGCAGTGGTTCTATTTCCTTTTCTTCCATGATATCTCCCCCAATTTCAGGTCCACCTCAAACTTGTATTCTAGCCGGATCAGCCAATTTTTATGCCCGTCAGCCAGCTTGCGGCCCAGCCCCTTTTGCTGCAGCCCTGTGGAAACCCAGTCCGGCATTTTTAAAACAAAAAAAACACCCCATTAAAAAGCAGGTGCTTTAAGGCTCTCTCGTCTGTTCAACCGGGTTCAGACCGGTTACAGAGGTATCATTATTATTTGGCCTGTTTAACCGCTTCGATGCGAACCTGGCCCACCCCGTAGGGTTTGAGGCCGATCATCTCTGCTGCGGCCCTGGAAAGATCGATAATCCGATCGCCCCTCTTTGGCCCCCGATCATTAATGATCACATCGACACTTTTCCCTGTCCGCAAAAACGTCACCCTAACCAAAGTCCCAAAGGGCAATTGGCGGTGAGCCCCGGTTAAAGCATTTTGATCGAATATTTCTCCGCTGCTGGTCCTGTTACCCTGGAGTTCCGCTCCGTACCAGGAGGCCAGGCCTTCGCTGCTGTAATCATAAATCCGCTCTCCCCGGGATGCAACGATCGGCTGGGCTTTTTGAACGTCCCTGGGTCCCACCCCGATCCTGACTATGGCCTCCAGAGGCTCCCTGATTATTTTTTCTCGGACCAGTTCCCGGGAATACTCCTCATCTCCGGCATATACAACTCTATATTCGAGCTCTTTGATTCCCTCCCGGCCCTGCTGTCTAGTCTCGTATTTACCCTGGGGGAGTTCCTTGTCTTCATCTTTGCGGGTTTGAAAAGGAATCTTTATTTGGGCAAATTCAGTGGCCACCCTGCGGGGAACGAGAGTAATTTCCATCCCCGGAGTCAGCAAATCTTCCGGTGGGGGCGTGATGAAAAAGCTGCCGACCGGCGAAACCTTCATTTCCTCTAAAAACGTTTCAACCGTATCGGCCGAAGTATAATAGGTGGCAACCAATAATCCCTGCTGGTTCATTACCACAGGGATCGTTCGCTCAATAACTATTTTTGTACCATTTTCCAGGGGTGCATAAACCCCGGGGTAAAGCTTATCGTGAAACTCCACCTGGATTTCCTGCTCCTTTAGCAGATCCCCCACGCTGGCTGCCCTGGTCTCCACCTCATAAACAGAGCCCGCATCCTCGATGATCACTTCCACTGTGGAAAACAAACGCAAACCCAAGAGCATTCCACTTAAAACCAGGATACAGGCCGGCAGATAAAAAGAAAACGCCGCTGCCGCGCCTTTTTTTA
>CAZAQM010000085.1:5975-8856 GCA_964487385.1 uncultured Dethiobacter sp. | reverse complement strand
TTTTGCCCTGGGGAAAACAGTCCCATAGATGCGCTGCAGCATCGGGCGCCTTTCATCGCCGCGCCAGTAGGCCCCGGCGAGATTTAAAAGCTTGACGGCTTTTAGCCTGCCGGTTGAAGGCAGGTGGGGGCCGGCACACAGATCGATAAAATCACCCTGCCGGTAACAGGAAATAGTGCTGCCCTCCTCCAGCCCTTCCACCAGCTCGACCTTATATTCTTCACCCATATCCGTAAATAATTTTATAGCCTTTTCCCGTTCCAGTTCGGTTCTTTGCAGGGGCAGATCGTCTTTAATTATTTTTTTCATTTGTGCTTCAATCTTTGGCAAATCTTCCGGATTGATCGCCTCTGCCAGATCAAAATCATAGTAAAAACCATCGCGGATAGCAGGCCCGATCCCCAAACGAACACCAGCATAAAGTTCCTTCACAGCCTGGGCCATGACGTGGCTGGCCGTATGGCGATAAACCTGCATACCTTCGGCATCATCAAAGGTTAATACCTCAAGTTCAATGTCCTCGTGGAGAGGGGTGTTCAGTCCGATCACCTTATCGTCCACTTTTGCTGCGAGGGCCTCCCTGGCAAGCTTTCCGCTTACCTGGCGCAGGAGTTCCAGTATCGATGTTCCCGGAGCAATTTCCCTCAGGCCCCAGTCCTTTACCAGGACTTTTACCTTCTCTGATCGTTTATCCATTTATTTTGACCCCCTTCCGCTTCCTTGCCCCTTAAATGCCTAGTAAATCATAATTCTTAAAGGAAGACCTGTCAAGACAGCAAACAAAAAGAGTCCTCCTTAGAGATACAGAGGACTGACATTATTCTGGTGGGTCCTGTGTGGATCGAACACACGGCCTCTTCCGCGTCAAGGAAGCGCTCTCCCACTGAGCTAAGGACCCTTGCTGATTTATTTTATTTTAGCAGACCCCACCCAAAAAAGCAAGTCCTTCTGCTGCTTAAATCTGCTTAAAGCGGCGAAGCAACAACAAATTTCTCTTTTTATCGTGGCCAGGGGTCGAAACCTGCGGTTACCCGGGAAATAAGAACCTGTCTAGAGTTTAATTCCTTTCGCTTTCAGCTGGTCTAATTTCTTTTTCGAACAGGCCTCACAGCGGAATTCAGGATGCTTATCAGCAAGCCTGTCATAATTTTGGGTTTTAACCAATCTGTATCCCTTGGCTACATTTCCGCAGTCGACGCATACTATTTCTTCTTTTATTTCCCAGAGGACGGAAAAGATCGCTGATTTAAAAATATATTTATCGACCCAGAAAAAAAGCAAACCTCCGATCAAATTAGCCAAAACGGTTTTGGTCGTGATGTTAAAGGTCATGTAGTACATACATATCGCTAAAATAGGAGTAGATAACTGCCATCTGATCAGGTAAAGCAAATATTTCTTTAACATATGCCGTCTCCCTCCCATTAGCATATTGGAAGAGCCGGCTGCAACTGCCGACTTCTTAAAAACAAGCAAAAACCTTCAATTAATTTTAACATGGCACTGTGTTCAGTGTCCACGGGAATATCCCTGATTCGCTTCTCCACAATTTCCAGCAGTTTTCAGGTTATCTGTTCACCTCGGGGCCTGGATTGCCCGGAAGAAAGAAATTATTGCACGGATATTGATAATATTTGCTTTCAATAGGAAAAATAACATCGGGGTGAATGCTATGTTTAAAAGGAAGAAGGCTTCTGCCAGCAGCATGGCCATTATAGGTCTGGGCCGTGTTGTCAGGCGCCTGGGCAGGCTTGTTGGCGGCAAAGTTGGCGCCGGTATCGTGGGCTTTGGCCTGGCTCATGTCTTTTTGGGAAGTCTGGCCAAATTTAGATCGCAATTGAGATTCCGCTAGACCCACCTGGGCTATCCCCAGCCCAGGATACCTATAAATGGCATTCACCCCTTATTTAAATGTGCTTTTAAAAACCGGCCTGACAATAAACGGGTAATTGCACAAAAAGGAGAAAAGATGGCCATGAAAGATAGACTGTTCAACGGTTTTTTAGCAGGTTTTTTGGGATCGATCGTTCCGGTTGCGATTAATTTTGGAACCCTCGCGCTGGGAATTAATACAGTGCTGTGGGCGGATTATATGAGTACATTTATCCTGGGCAGGAAACCGCAGGGGGCTTTCGAGATAATCATATTTGTTACCGTGCAATTTATCTTTTTGGGTTTCCTGGGTGCAGTTTTTAGCACGCTTTTACCTTTTATAACGAGCAAACATCTTTTCTTCAAAGGAGCATTGTATGGGTTAATCGTCTGGTTTATCCTTTTTAGCCTGCCCTATCTCCTGCAGCTCCCTTATTTTGCCATCTCCCCCTTGAGAACTGCGCTGATCCATAGCATCAGCGCATCATCGTGGGGCCTGATGATGGCTTACGTCCTCAAAGAAATAGACAACAAAATAGGACAACAATGATTATGCAAACCGGCTGCCTGCCCTGCACCTGTGCGGAATGGAACGTGGCAAAGACAATATCCCCGAGCCAACCACTGCAAACAAACTAAGGCCCAAAAAGAACCAGGCAGTTGTTCTTATTGAAGTGTATAGACGATCGCCTTCCGCGAAAAAGAATGGGCACCAAACAAGAAAAAGACCGCTCATAAAAGCAGTCTTTCAAGTTACACGAATCTCGATTTTCTGGTGCCGGAGACCGGACTTGAACCGGTACGATCATTTAGGTGATCGAGGGATTTTAAGTCCCTTGCGTCTGCCCGTTCCGCCACTCCGGCAAAAAAAAATGGAGGCGACACCCGGATTTGAACCGGGGATAAAGGATTTGCAGTCCTCTGCCTTGCCTCTTGGCTATGTCGCCATAAAAATTGGAGCGGAAGACGGGATTCGAACCCGCGACCCTCGCCTTGGCAAGGCGATGCT
>CAZAQM010000085.1:0-5965 GCA_964487385.1 uncultured Dethiobacter sp. | reverse complement strand
GGACACGTGGATTTTCAGTCCACTGCTCTACCGACTGAGCTATCTCGGCAATATCTGGCGGAGCCGACGGGACTTGAACCCGCGATCTCCGGCTTGACAGGCCGGCATGTTTACCAGACTACACCACGGCTCCGACTGATACCAAGTATACACAAAAGGATTTGAAAAGTCAACTATTGCGGGAAAAATAATCACGAAGATCCGCCCAAATTTGGCCCCCCTCATTTGCTGGTAGCGTAATAAATCAGGCTCTGAAGCTCAATGCTCAGATCGGCATTATGAACGTAAACAGAATCCGGAACATGCAGCTTGGTAAGAGAAAAATTTAAAATTACCGAAATTCCGCTGTTGGCTATTTCGCTGGCGGCAATGGGGGCCTGTTCTGAGGGTACAGTAAGGAGCGCAACCTTTACAGCATGTTTTGTGGAAACTTCCTTTAGTTTGGATATATGCATAACCTCAACGCCGTTAATTTTTTCGCCGATAATGTTTGGATCGACATCAAAAACGGCCACAACGCTAACATAGGGGTTCTTTGTAATATTGTAACGCGTCAGGGCTATGCCCAGATGCCCTGCACCGACGATGACGATATTGGTATGTTGATCGAGGCCGATAATTTTCAGGATTTTTTCTCGTAAAAAACTCGTATTATAGCCTGTCCCCCTGGTGCCAAATGCGCCAAAAAAAGCCAGGTCCTTGCGTATCTGTTCGGCGGTAAAACCTGTTTCGTCGCTCAGTTCCCTGGAAGAGACTATCTCAACATCATTGACTAAAAGATTATCCAAAATACGCAAATAAACAGGCAGCCGCTTGACAACTGATTTCGGCGCGTTCTTTTCCCCCATTTTCAACTACCTCCTTTGCCCCTGCCACTCTTTCCTATAATATTTTGTTCAATAAAAAACGCTATTTCTTTACCATCATCCCTGCAAAAAAGCGGTATTTCTTTTCCCTTAAAAGTTTCATGGGCTTCTTTTTCTTCTTCTTTAGTATAGATGACGGCACGCAAATCCCAACAGGCGTCGATATCCAGCTTTTCCTTTTTCTCGGTCCAGAGAAAAAGTTTTGGGTAATCCCTTCTTTTGTAACCCTCCACAATGATTAGATCCACATCCCCGCAAAGGGGAAAAAGTTCTTCGGGAAACTGTTCCCTTTCTGTTCTGCGAAAGAGAGTAATTTTGGAAGGCGAAGCAAGGATTACGGCCGGGCTCCCTTCCTCCTGGAAAAACCAGGTATCGCTGCCCCGGTAATCGACAACCCCATGTTCATCAGGATCGTGTTTGATCACGGCCACGCGGTAACCTAGCAGGCCCAGTTCATGGATGAGATTTTTAACGAGCGTCGTCTTGCCTGTTTTTCCCCGTCCAATGACAGAAATTAATGGTATCAAGCCAGCGTCCCTCCTGAATTAATAGTATTTTAACACAAAAGTGCAGGGTATGCAGGAATGTTGCTCAATTTAGTTTATTGTGCAAATTAATTTATGATTCTGCTGCAGAATATACTTTATGCAGTGGAATCATTCCTTATTAGACTATATGATGTTTGCTGGAGCTTGTTTGCCAAAGCCTGCTTTTACTTGCTTTTAAAGGAAGCTAATGATAAACTTGTTTCCAGAAAACACCTACTCATTTATACGGCGCATTTTCTTTTCGATGGCCACTAAAACTGGAGGATGATTTGACCAGTTAATCGTTTCATATAGCAGAACATCGAAAAAATCCTGATTAAGCATGGAACAATAATGCAAAACCTTTCCCTTTTCCTCTTCACCCCCGGGATGGCCGGAATAGAGCATTATCGTGATTACCCCGCCGGGGTTCAGCCTTTCCAGGCTTGTTTCGAGAGCAGGCAATGTTGTCTCAGCTTTGGTAACGAGGCTGTGATCCTTACCCGGAAGGTATCCCAGGTTAAACATTACGGCAGAAACGCTTTCCCGGACATAACCGGCTATCTCTTCATGCCCGGAACAAATCAGGCGGACCCTGGATAACAGGCCGGCATCGAGCAATCTGTCGGTTGTCCTTAAGATTGCTTCTCTTTGGATATCGAAAGAATAGACCTTACCCCCTTCGCCGACCAGCCGGGCCAGAAAAAGAGTATCATTACCGTTGCCCGCCGTGGCATCTACCACGGTATCCCCGGGGGAAACAGATCCGATTATAAGTTTTTGGGCCATTAAAAGGGGTTTTTTTATTGTCGGCAAGGAAGAGCTCCAATCGAAACAAAAAATTTTTACCCTGTTTTAATACCTTTTTTAAGGCGAGGTAACCTGCATGAAAAAAAGAAAAAGATCATTTTATATATTTATCTTCGTTATTGCTATTGTAGCCTTTTTTAGCGGCGGATGTAAAGTGCCTGAAAATACCTCCCTTTCCGAAGCCGTGGAGGAACAAGAAAAAACTGATAGTGCGGAATGGGAAAAGGAACAAGAGCCCCAGGGGCCATTATCCCCTTATACCGGAACCCCCGTGGATGAGGTTTTCCCTGTTCCCTTCTGCATCTTAATTGAAAACCATCCGTCGGCCAGGCCCCAGTCCGGCCTGGCCGCTGCCGAACTCGTCTATGAGGTGCCTGTGGAAGGGGGATATACCAGGTTTCTGGCCATCTATGCCTCGCCCCATGCCGGTGAAATCGGCCCCGTGCGCAGCTCCCGGCCATACTTTGCTCATCTCATTAAGGAACACGGGGGAATAATGGCCCACTGCGGCTATTCCATCCATACCGAAGAGGTCCTAAAAAAGATTAAATTAAAATATATCGATGAACGCTTTAACCCCCCGTACTATAGAAGGGAAAAAAGCAGAAAGATGCCTCACAATCTCTATACCACGCTGGAAAAACTTTTGCAGGGGGCAGAAGACAAGGGTTTTCTGAACGATCAGGAAAAAACAATTCAGCCGCTTTTCGGTTTCAGCGATCCTTCCGATCTAAAGGAGGGAGAATGGGCAAGAAAAATTGAAATTAAATTCAGTTCGACAGACTGTGTGGAATACCGTTGGAACGCCCCCAACAGCAACAGCTATACGCGGTATCTTAACGGAAAACTTTTTTTGGATGCTGATACAGAGGAAGGAATTACTGTAGATAATATTCTTGTCCAGTTTGTCCGCACCCGCACTTTTACCTCTGAAGGACACCAGGATATTACGCTCGTCGGGGAGGGCAAAGGCTTTCTTTTTTCCGGCGGAATTGTGGAGGAAATTAACTGGAAAAAAGATGATGAGCGCAGCAGGACAGTTTTTCGCGGGGAAAATGGCGAGTTTATCCTTTCCCCCGGCAAAACATGGATCCATCTGGTCCCCCAGGGCAGCAAGGTAAGCTGGTAATATCATGGGAATGTCATCCAGAGGCCAGCCGGAATCACCTGCTGCGAATTTTTTCGCTGAGAAAGAGTTTTCCCCGGGAATCCAGGCTGGCATAAAGAATATCCTTAAAACCTAAATTGTATTCTTTCAGCCTGTCAGCCAGCCAGTCATCCGTCAAGTCCAGCAGGACAAGGTTTTGCTGCACAACCTCCCCGTCAAAAATCAGCGGATAGGAGAGATCCTCCTCCGGCAGGCCAAGATTTATATCTCCGGAGGTTAGGGATCTATGGGGAGTTTTAAGCATGATACTGATTTTGCCCGATGTTTCCAGGATGGCATATTTAACATGGGCAATATCGAAAATATTTTTTTCCCGGAGTTGGGCCAGCAGGTCATTCATATTATAGCGCTGCCTGCGCATCTCCTTTTCCAGAATAAACCCATCCGAAATGATAATACTTGGCCCGCCATCGAGAATTTTCCTCAAGAAACGGCTCTTGAGGCAGACATAGGATACCAATATTTCTGCCCCCACCAGGATAAACATGGGGATAAGGCCAATATAGATGGGAATCTGCAGTTCTTCCATGGGAAACACAGCAATTTCCGCAATCATGATCGCCACGACAAAATCAAAAGTGGAAAGCTGCCCAACTTCCCGTTTCCCCATCACCCGTATGACGAGGAGGACTGTAAAATAAATGATTACCGTCCTGATGATAACATTCATTATCATAATAAAATGATCACCCTTGTTATTCTCTCCTGAAGAAGGGAAAATAACGGACGATCAGTGTTTTTTAGCTATTTTTCCTGACAGGAAAAATTCGCCGGCATAAAATCGATACAGGAAAACTATTTTTCCCCTAAAAGTAAAAGGAAGCGGAGGGTTTAGCCATGGAGCAAAAAGAATATTTTCATCTTTATCTTTCCGGCCTGGTGCAAGGGGTGGGCATGCGTTACCATGTCAATAATATCGCCAGGGAGACAGGCCTGACGGGGTATGTAAAAAACCTTCCCGATGGAAGAGTTGAATGCGTCATTCATGAAACAGCCACAAAACTGGAGCATTTCATCACCCTGCTCAATAAAACACCCCGGGGAAGAATAGAGGGCATCATGGTTGAGGACTATTCGGGCGGTGAGGTATTCGAGGGCTTTGCTATCCGTTACTAGCCCTTTTTAATCACCGAAAGGGATGATCTCCCTTTCGATATCGATAACCTGCACTCTGCTGTCCCATTCTATAAAGGTCAGGATTTCCTGCATCTTTTTTTGCAAATATGCCGCCTCATTGCTGACCAGGACGAAGCCGACTTCGGCCCTCCTGAGCATATCCAGCCGGCCTACTTCGGCGGCAGAAATATCGAAGCGTTTTTGCAGCCTTTGCACAATACTTTTAATGACCTGCCTCTTTTCCTTCAGCGAATGGCCTTCGGCAATCAGCAGATCCATTTTGCATATTCCAACTTGCATTGATAACCTCTCCATATCAGCTAGTCAGCAAACCGGGCAGGGAAACCTTCTGCCCATCGCCGGCTGCTATTACTTTTATGCCCAGCTCCTCCTCCAGCCTGGCGGCCAGCAGGTAGGGTTTATGCTGCAGCATGGTCATGCCGAAGTGGGTCAATATCGCCGCCTGCGGCCTTATCTCCTTGATTATTTCCCTGGCTTGCCCATAATCCAAATGAAAAACCTTGTACTGTTCCCGAATTTTATAAATTACAACATTTAAAATTAAAATATCCGTACCGCGATAATGTTGTATTAAATCGGGAAAAAAAGCCGTGTCGACCAGAAAGGATACTTTTCCATACGGAAAGGTAAACTTCAGTCCATAGGTTTCCACTGGGTGGCGGTGTCTAATCGGCGTCTCCATGGTAAAAGTGGGGAATGAATATCTTTTGCCTTCTTCAAGCAGCTCAATTTTATCGAGAAACTGGCGGAGGTACAACTGAACGACCGGATCCTCCCCTTCCAGCGCGTCCCGGGGAGCCAGCAAAAAACCTTTTTTATCGAATCCACCGTTGGTCATGGCCTCGACCATGATGTTTACATCATTGGAATGATCCAGGTGGCGGTGGGTGAGAATTATTCCGTTTAAGGAAAGCGGGCTTAGCTTTGGCTTGGAGGAAACGCACCTAACGAGCGAACCAGGACCCGGATCGATGAGAATATTAAAACCCCCGGCAGAAAGCCAAAGACCGCCCGAAGCCCTTAGCTGTTTGGAAACAACAAAGCGGGCTCCGGCCGTCCCCAGAAATTTCAGAAAGTCATCCCCATGTTTTTCCGGCAATCCTGCTGTCATCCCTTTCCCCCCCTCCCCCCCAAACAGCCAAATATGTAGAAATAACCATTCCTTTTATTTTTTGCCTTTGCGGGAATATTATTTTACAAAAAGGTTATCCTAAGCCAAAGAAAGGAGGGATACCAAATGATGTCCACATTTCATATCATTCACATTATCATAGGTATTTGGCTTGCAATTGTCAACTTTACTCCCATAATGGCGCCAACATCGTTGGCATGGAACAACATTATCATCGGGATCATCGTGGTGGTTTACAATGCCTTCTACCTCTTTGGCAGGAAAAATGTCGATGTAAACCAATCCTAAAATAGGCAAGTGCAAAGTCTGGTCCTGCAAAAAACAT
>CAZAQM010000084.1:0-8874 GCA_964487385.1 uncultured Dethiobacter sp. | reverse complement strand
CGGCACTGAGGTTACTGCTGATACTGGTGTTGCCATTACCGCTGCCCAGACACTTTATGCCCGTTGGGCAGAGGAAACGGTTACAGTCAGCACAGTAACAGTTAACAACGGAACAGGCGGCGGCGACTATGCAGCAGGAGCAGAAGTTACTATAGTAGCAGACAATCCGCCAGCGGGCCAAGAATTTGATAAATGGACAACAACAGACGGTGTGACCTTTGCCAACGAAAATGCATCCACAACAAGCTTTATCATGCCTGCAAAAGCGGTATCAGTAACCGCAACCTATAAGGATCTTCCGGCCATAGTTACTGAAGTATCTGTTTCACCTAAAACCATATCGGTAGAAAAAGGTAAAACTGCACAATTTACTGCCATAGTTACAGGCACAGGAGACTTTGATAATATAGTAATCTGGAGTTTAAGCGGTAATAATAGCCCTGATACAAAGATAGACAGCGCGGGATTATTAACAGTAGCAGAAGAAGAAACAGCAACAACATTAACTGTAACAGCAACATCGAAAGTTAATAGTAGTATAAGCGATAGTGCTGCAGTAACAGTAACAGGCGAGCCTATAACTCAAGATGAATGTTTCATTGCCACGGCAGCCTATAACTCCAAATTTCACTTTGCGGTTGCACTATTGAGACAGTTTCGGGACACGTACCTTCTTAGCAATAAAGCGGGCAGCTATCTCGTGGCAAAGTATTATGAGTATTCACCCCCGTTGGCCCAATTTATAAGTAAAAGTGAAATGCTAAAAGGAATTGTGCGCATACTTCTGCTTCCATTTGTGCTGGTGGCATTTTTGAGCCTCCATCTGCAATTGACAATTATGATACTTTTCCTGGCCCTATTGTTGGCAGCACTTGTGAAAACCAGGTTGTTATCTGCCAAACAGGCGAGGGGACACTAACAAGATCCTGAACATCGTATACCAGGCAGCCTTGGATTTGGCGGATCCGACGGACCGGCAAATCGGGGTAGAATATTTTGAAACGCTGGTGCGCTATCTATCTATTATTGAGCAAAAATCAGTTGCCGAACCGCGCTTGCTTGGGGGTTTGAGTGCCGAGGTCTCTTCCGGCCCGATGCTTATGGTTGATGGTCAAATATACCTTGACACAGGAAAGCAAATATCGGCGGAATTTAAATCGACAACGGTTAAATCGGTTTGGGTATCTTTATCTTGGGGGCAGTCCCGGAGGGCAGTCCCGGATTTAAAGACAAACACAAAAACCGTGCGCAAGGGTCCGTCCCCAGTGCACGCCCGGCAGCCGGGTGGTGCCCAAGGCTTCTGCCATGTTACCATGGCAGAAGATCTTGTATTTTCTGAATTGATTGCTCCCATAAGGAGGCGACGAACCCACTGAGGGAGCGCCAGAGAAGGGCGAGGCGCCCTGCCCGGGCTACGTCACCCGAGGCCAGAAGCGGTTCTTCCTTCAGGACGGCGCCATCGAGAATTATCTCCACCTTGCCCAGGGGCGCACCTTTTTCCACCGGGCTGGCAACGCTTTCAGGCACGTCCATGCGGGTCTGCAGATCGTCCTTGCGATCATAGGGGATAACTACTTCGACATCACTGGCTACCTGCAGCTGGATCTCTTTTTCCTCGCCTTTGGAGACTTCTGTGGAGGCAATGATCTCACCGGCGGAAAAAATTTTTTCCAGGCAATAGTTTCTGAAGGCAAAATTTAGCAGGGCCTCAC
The DNA here is from genome assembly GCA_964487385.1 of uncultured Dethiobacter sp. GTDB lineage: Bacteria > Bacillota > Dethiobacteria > DTU022 > UBA8154 > DUNV01. The sequence continues at coordinate 7,162 of CAZAQM010000084.1, read as the reverse complement.
TGTCCTTTTGTCGTATAGCCTCGCTGGGGGAGTTGAAAACGACGGAGATGAAACGCATACCGTTTTGTTCGGCAGTTCCGGCCAGACAGTAGCCGGCATCCGAAGTGTGCCCGGTTTTTAGGCCGTCTGCCCCAGGAAAACGCCCCAGGAGGGGATTGCGGTTTGTTTGCGAAATCCCGTTGAAGGTGAAATCCTTCTGTGAGTATAGATCCAGGACTTCAGGGTATTTTGTGATCAAGCAATGGGATAGGAGAGCAATATCCTCGGCGGTGCTGTAATGATCGGGATGGGGAAGCCCGGAGGCATTTTCGAAACGTGTATTGCGCAGATTCAGCTCCCGTGCCTTGTTGTTCATTTCCTGAACGAAGGATGCTTCCAGCCCACAAAGATGCTCCGCCACGGCGACACAGGCATCATTAGCCGAAACGACGGCTACCCCTGTAATCAGATTCCTGAAAGCCACACTTTCGCCGACGTTGAGGAACATTTGCGATCCGCCTGTTTTCCAGGCCTTTTCGCTGATGACTACTTCTTCATCCCACGATACCCTTCCCTTTTCCCTGGCTTCAAAGGCCAGGAGCAGGGTCATAATTTTCGTCAGGCTGGCCGGCGGCATCTGTTCGGATCCATTTTGGGAAAAAAGTATTTCACCCCGGGAAAATTCCATGAGCACAGCTGCCGGGGAGCTAATTTCCGGAAAAAATATTGGCGCAGATGCAGCCCTGGCAGAAGGAATTAACGGGTTTATTCCTAATAGTATAATAAGGGCGAGCGCGGAAATTTTTTTCATTAGTTTTGACATGTAAGCTTCCTCCTTTTTCGTCTATTCATTTTCTCATAAAGCGGAATGGAAATTCAAGTGAAATATTAAGGAAAAATTTATGGGAGGGATTTAAAATGATTATTTTAGGTTTAAATGGTAGTCCCCATCGCCATGGAAATACGGCTGAATTGCTGCGGATTGCCCTGGAGGCGGCAGAGGAGCTGGGTGTCCGGACGGAGGTGCTCTTTATACAGGAAATAATGGAGAAGTTGGATAAGCCCTACTGCACCGCCTGTTCCTCGCCCTGTACGGGTAAATGTTACCGGGGGACGGAGTTGGAGCAGGCCTTGATGCGGCTGGGAGAGACGGATGGTATTGTAATGGCCAGCCCGGTTTACTTTGGGACTGTCTCTGCCCAGCTAAAAAGTTTCTGGGATAAAACCCGCCGCCTGAGGGGGGAGAAGAGGTTATTAAATGTTGCAGGGGGGGCAATAAGCTCCGGGGGTTCCCGTTTTGGCGGGCAGGAGACGACCCTGAGGGCCTTGCACAGCATGATGCTGATCCAGGGGATGCTCATTGTCGGGGATTGCTATGATGAAAAAGCTCCAGGCCATCACGGGGTCTGCTCCCAGCAGCCTACCCAGGATGACTCCTATGCGCTGAAAAGGGCGGTTGTGCTGGGGAAAAGGGTTGCACAGGTATGTCTGGCCACCGAAGCGCTCCGCTTGAACAGGCCTTTGGGGAAGCCTTCTAAAAAATAAGCTGATTGTATTGGATGAAGAGTGCCAGATGATGAAGGGTGGAAGAGGCCAAAGTGCATTTGCGCAAAGAACAGGAGCTATGGGAGGAGCAGTTTTTATCCCCCCGGGCTACTTTGAACAAAAACAGCCGCGGGCGAAAGGAACCCGAAACAGAGTGCGATGTGAGGACGGCGTTTCAAAGGGACAGGGATCGCATTATTCATTCGAAAGCTTTTCGCCGCCTAAAACACAAAACCCAGGTTTTTATCGCCCCGGGCGGCGATCACTACCGTACCCGACTGACGCATACGCTGGAGGTTGCCCAGATAGCCCGCACTGTTTCCAGGGTGCTTCTGCTCAATGAAGACCTTACGGAAGCCATTGCCCTAGGGCATGATCTGGGTCATACACCTTTTGGGCATGCCGGTGAAAAGGCCCTGTCGGAGCTTTTTCCCGGGGGTTTTAAACATAATGAACAAAGCCTGCGGGTGGTCGATTTTCTGGAAGGGGACGGGGGCCTTAACCTGACCTTTGAGGTAAGGGATGGGATACTGAATCACACCGGGAAAGGGGAGCCCCAAACGCCGGAGGGGCGCCTGGTGAGGATCTGCGATCGCCTGGCCTATATAAACCATGATATCGATGATGCCCTGCGGGCCGGGATTCTTGAGTATGAACAGTTGCCTGCCCCCGAGATGCAGCTTTTGGGCAGAGACGGTTCGGAAAGATTAAATACGATGATTCGTGATCTGATAGAAAACAGCTGGGACAAGCCTCGTATTACCCTGAGCGCCTCCCTGCAGGAGGTCACAGAGAACTTGCGGGATTTTCTTTATCAGCATGTATATACGGATTCTCCTGCCAAACAGGAGGAAGAGAAGGCCATCAGAGTGGTGAAGATGCTTTATCGTTTTTGGTTGGGAAATCCGGAGCTGCTGCCTGTAAAAAGCAATATCCGCAATGATGGGACAGAACGCCTCGTTTGCGATTATATTGCCGGAATGACCGATCATTATATTATCGCCCTTTATCAGGACCTTTTTCTTCCAAAGCCATGGAAAGAATAACGAAACATCGGGAAAGGGTAACAAAGTCCCCAGAAAGAATAATATATGGTATTTAGTATATAATATGAGTAATTCCGGGGCTGGGATGATAATGCGATTAGATCGCAAAGGATTTTCTCCTTAAGAAAATTTTGGGTAAAGAGAAGGAATATCTTTAGGTATAACGAATATACTAAATAGGTTAAGGTGCAAAAAGGAGGCCTGGGAGCGAAGAGATGTTGAAGATTTTTCACAGATTAGTTCACAGGGTCAAGCAGATGGACTAATGCCTGCCTCGTCTCTTCGGGATGAGGTTTTTTAACACCTTTTTCGCCTTTAGGCAAATTTTTGGGGGGGCAATATGTCTTTAATTCCCACGGCAATTATAGAAGAAATTCGCAGCCGGCTCGATATCGTCGATATTATATCCCAATATCTGGAGATCAGGAAGGCTGGGCGGAATTATACGGGTCTTTGCCCTTTCCACGCGGAAAAAACGCCGTCTTTTACCGTTTCACCCGAAAAGCAGATCTATCATTGTTTCGGTTGCCAGAGCGGCGGTAACCTTTTTACTTTTATTATGCAGATCGAGGATCTCAGTTTCCCCGAGGCTGTGCGCTTTCTCGGCCAAAAAGCCGGGGTTAAGCTGGATGAGCAAAATTTTACCCCCGAAGAGAAAAAGGCTTTCGTGTTAAAAGAAAGGATGCAGGATCTTTTGCTTACGGCAAAGAATTATTATGAGGAAATGCTGAGAAAGGATCCTCGGGGTAAAAAGGCCTATTCCTACCTCTCCGGGCGACAAGTCGACGGGGAGACCATGGGGCTGTTCGGATTGGGCTATGCTGCGGATACCTGGGATGGGCTGAAAGGAAGACTACAAAGCCTTAAACTTGAGCAGGAACTGGCTTTTAAGGTTGGTCTGCTGGGAAAAAAGGCTTCAAGGTTTTATGATTACTTTCGGGGGCGGATAATTTTTCCCATTTGGAATCATCATGGACAGCTCACCGGTTTTGGCGGCCGGGTTATCGATCAGGGCGAGCCAAAATACTTGAATACGCCCGAAACGCCCCTTTTCAATAAGGGCAAAACCCTCTATGGCCTGCATCTGGCGCTTCCGCATATCAGGAGAAAAAAGGAAGCGGTGCTCGTGGAGGGATACCTGGATGTAATCCTTCTTCACCAGCATGGTATTAGGACAGCAGTTGCTCCCCTGGGCACTTCTCTTACGGAAAAACATGTTTCTCTGTTGAGAGGCCGCCTCGATAAAATTACGATGGTTTTTGACGGCGATGCGGGGGGCGAAAAGGCGGCGCTGCGGGGGCTGAAACTTCTTAAAGACGAAGGTTGCCAGGTAAGGGTGGCTGAGTTGCCGGCGGGGATGGATCCGGCCGATTACATTCTGCAAAATGGTGCGGAACGTTTTAAGGAGGAAGTCCTGGGCAAGGCCAGGCCGCTGGTCGACTATCAGCTCTATAGCATTAGAAAAGAAAACAGCCTGCAGAAAGAAGAGGATCGTCTGCTTTACTGGCAAAAAGCACGTAAAATTTTAGCCAATTTGTCCGAACCACTGGAAAAAGACGAGTATTTAAAAAAAATTGCTGTAGAAATGGGCACACCTCTAGAGGTATTACGAGGGGATTTGGAGAAGTCTTCTTTAGGAAGCAGGCGTTCGCTTAAGAATAGCCGCAGGGCCTTTCCTGCCGGGAAAGATACAGGCACAAGCCTGAAGGAACTCGCCGAAAGGGAACTTCTTTCTTCCGTGCTGCAAAACCCTGCCCTCAGTGCAGAACTATGGAAAGATATCGATCCGGATTTTTTTACGTCTATTCCGCTGCAGGAAATTGCCCGCAGCATGCATGATCTCTACCTGAAGGGGCAAGAGATCGTTATCTCAACACTTTTAGGTCATTTTTCCAACCAGGAAATGCATACACTGATTACTAGGATGGCAACTCCCCAAAGACGGGGTGAAGACACCAGGGCCCGCAAGAGGATGAACGATTGTTTAAAAAGGTTAAGGATAATGTGCTGGGCCGAAGAAAGAGAGAAACTGCTGAAATCGATTCAGGAACAGACCGGGGCTGAAGAAATCAGTGCCGCCCTGAAAAAATTTCAGGATTTAAAGGCCAGGGAAGAAGAGCTCTATCGCTCCGTGGAAGGAGAGAATGTCGATGGCTAAAGAAGTAGAAAAAAAAGTATCTGTTCAAGAGGTCCAGCTTTCCCTGCTCCACAAGGGGAAAAAGAAAGGGAACCTAACCTATAAAGAAATTATTGATGCCTTGCAGGATTTTAATCTAAATGCCGAGTCCATCGACGAATTTTATGAAGAGCTCTCCCGCCAGGGGATTGAGGTTGTCGATGAAATTGTGGAAATCGAAGCCCTGGAAGAAGAAACTATAAAACCTGCCAGCGAGGAAGAGGTAGATACCTTTATTCCGGAAGGTATCAGCATTAATGATCCCGTCCGCATGTACCTGAAGGAAATAGGCAAAATACCGCTTTTAACACCGGAAGAAGAAATAATCCTGGCTAAAGGCATGGAGGATGGCGATGAGGAATGCAAGAGGCGCCTGGCTGAGGCAAATCTGCGGCTGGTCGTCAGCATTGCCAAAAAATATGTGGGCAGAGGGATGCTTTTCCTGGATTTAATCCAGGAGGGAAACCTGGGCCTGATTAAAGCCGTAGAAAAATTTGACTACCGTAAAGGCTATAAATTCAGCACCTATGCCACATGGTGGATTAGGCAGGCCATTACCAGGGCTATTGCCGACCAGGCAAGAACCATCCGCATTCCGGTGCATATGGTGGAAACCATCAACAAACTGATCAGGGTTTCCCGGCAGCTCGTACAGGAATTGGGAAGGGATCCCAGTCCGGAAGAAATCGCCATAGAGATGGATGTCAGCGTGGAAAGGGTCAGGGAAATTTTAAAGATAGCCCAGGAACCTGTTTCCCTGGAAACCCCCATTGGGGAGGAAGATGACAGCCATCTAGGGGATTTTATCGAGGATCAGGAGGTCCTGGCCCCGGCTGATGCGGCAGCATTTGAGCTTCTGCGGGAGCAGCTCGAGGATGTTCTCGATACGCTTACTCCCCGGGAACAAAAGGTTTTGCGCCTGCGGTTTGGCCTCGACGATGGGCGTACCCGCACCCTGGAGGAAGTAGGCCAGGTTTTTGGCGTGACCAGGGAGCGCATTCGCCAGATCGAAGCGAAAGCACTGCGCAAGCTAAGGCACCCTATGCGCAGCAAACGTCTGAAGGACTATCTCGATTAGTTAATGGATTATCATGGTTAGGACTGGATTACCCTGGTCTAGACTTTAAAAAATGATCAGCAAAGGTACTTGACTGTACCGCCGATATCCGTTATAATAACTTTTGTGCGTTAGGGCATTCCTCAGTAGCTCAACGGTAGAGCAACCGGCTGTTAACCGGTAGGTTGCAGGTTCGAATCCTGCCTGGGGAGCCATTTTTCTGGGCCCATAGCTCAATGGCAGAGCTCCCGGCTCATAACCGGTCGGTTCTAGGTTCGAGTCCTAGTGGGCCCACCATAAGAAATGGCCCCTTCGTCTAATCGGTGAGGACACCAGCCTTTCAAGCTGGCAGCAGGGGTTCAAATCCCCTAGGGGTCACCATATTTTTTTGGGCGAATAGCTCAGCGGGGGAGCACCTGCCTTACAAGCAGGGGGTCACAGGTTCAAATCCTGTTTCGCCCACCACGAAGAAAAGCCGCTACAATGGGCAACCATGCAGTGGCTTTTCTTTTTTTAAGAGGATAATTGCCTTGATAAAAGCTGTAAAAAGCTGTGTAAAGGCGGTCAAAAGTTGTGAAAGCCCAATTATGGCTGTCCTATTATTTTGGGTTTAACAGTTCAGTAGTTGTAAGTCCTGCCTGCTTAAGAATTGATGATAAAGTTCCCGGTGCCAGCTCTTTATGTAAAGGCACAATAACAGTTCTTTGTTTTTGATACAAGATGGCCCTCAATTTTACATGACTGCCTCTTTGGCCTACCTTTAAAAAGCCTAAACCCTCCAATAACCTAATTACCTGCTTTCCTGATAGTACTGGCAGCATTTTAGGCATCAACCTCGATTTCCAACGGTGCAATAACAGGTGACTGGAAATTTGGTATGGGGTGTTCATCTTCAAAGTAAAGTTGCAGGGCCTCCGTTAAGTTTGCCAGTGCATCTTCAATGGTTTCCCCCTGGGAAGCCACTTCTACTTCTATACTTCTGGCTACATACCATTTCCCTTCTTTGGTTATTGCAGCGGTAAAACGTTTGGTGGCCATTATTTTTTATCTCCCTTTAATGTTTGTAATAAAATTATTTCTTATAATAGTTTACTCTATGTTCCAAAATAATTACAGGCTTATTGCTAAAGTTCAGCGTACGCCTTCACCCTGTTATAAAGTGCTGCATTATCACATATCCAGGGGATTAAACATAAATTATGGTCATGGACATGGCAAATGCAATGGCGTAACATGCAATATTCATGCAAGGCCCGGCAGGAATTATTTCAGTAAAATACCTATTATGGCATCATATTCTATGAAAATTTGTAATTGTGAAGCACGCAATTATAATTGTTTTCTTACGTACCCGCAAAC
>CAZAQM010000083.1:0-8878 GCA_964487385.1 uncultured Dethiobacter sp. | reverse complement strand
ATCAGGCCGAATCCTGCCAGAATGAGAACAGAAAAAAAGATAGCAAAATCAGGTTGTTTCCGCACCTCGCGCCCTGCCCGCTGAGCTCTCACCCGCTATATCTCTCCTTTAGGGCCAAAACGGCCCCTTTAAAAGCATTTCCCCGCTCCTCAAAATTTTTAAACATATCCCAGCTGGCACATGCCGGAGAAAGGAGGATCGTATCCCCGCTTTCCGCCGATGTTATGGCTTTCTCCACGGCGGCAAACATTGAGTTGACATTAACAGTATTTGTAAAACCAGCTTCAGAGGCTGCCTTGGCAATGCGCGGTGCTGTTTCCCCGAGAAGAACTAATTTTCTAACTCCTTCTTCCCGCAGGGCTTTGGCAAAATCAGAGAAGCTGCTGCCCTTATCGAAGCCGCCGGCAATAAGGATCTTTGGCCCGGGTATGGCCCTAAGGGCGGTCATGGCTGCCTGCGGATTGGTTCCCTTGGAATCGTTGATAAAAGAAATATCCCCAAACCCCTCCACCGATTCCAGGCGGTGGACAACCCCCGGGAATGTTTTCAGGACAGCGGCAATCTTTGCCGGATCGACACCCCCGGCCCAGGCTAGCGCCGTAGCAGCAAGAACATTTTCTAGATTATGCAAGCCCCGGAGGCGCAGATCCTCCACCCGGCAAACCTCATGCTTTATTTTGCCGATATGGATAAAAATATACCCGTTGCGCAAATAAACACCGCTGCTCATCTGCTCCCGCCGGCTGAAAAAAAGAACTTTTCCCCTGGCCAGGGAGGCAAATTCCCGCACAAGGGGATCATCCCAATTAAGTATGGCCAGATCATTTGGCCCCTGATTCATTAATATCCTCTTTTTGGCAGAAATATAACCATCGATCGTTCCATGGTAATCAAGGTGATCGGGAGTCAGGTTCAAGACTGCAGCAATATGAGGAGAAAAAAGTTCTGTATTCCCCAGTTGAAAACTGCTTAGTTCAACGATGGCGATATCCCCTTTTTCCGCGCTCAAAACCGTCTCGCTGAAGGGCAGGCCGATATTGCCGGCAATATGCACCCTTTCATATTGCTCCCGAAAAATTTCCCCCACTAGCGAAGTGGTGGTTGTCTTCCCGTTTGTCCCCGTAATGCCAATGATTTTCCCTGGGAAAAAAAGAAAGGCCAGTTCTATTTCCGAATATACTTTTATCCCTTCCAGGCCGGCTCTTTGCAGCAGTTCCATCTGCGGATGGATACCCGGGCTTTTGATGATAAAGTCAACATCTTCCAAAAGGACGTCCCCATGCCCGCCGGTCACAAAAAGTACCTGCGGAAAAGGTCGGAATTCTTCGATTACCTGCTGCAGCTCCTTTACGCCCCGCCGATCGTTGGCAATGATCGCTTTAGCACCGGCTTTCAGAAGAAGACGGATTGCCGCCCTGCCGCTGCCGGCCAGGCCCAAAACGAGAACCCTCTTCCCCGTAAATCGTTTATGCATGAGCCCTTACCTTAAAAAACGGGAAAAGTCCAGAAGGCCTATAATGGCAAAAATGAAACCGAGAGCCCAAAAACCTGTTACGACCTGCCACTCGGACCATCCTTTCATTTCAAAATGGTGATGCAAAGGAGCCATTAATAAAACTCTTCTCCCCGTTAACTGAAAAGAAATAACCTGCAGAATAACAGAAAGCGCTTCTAAAACAAAAACGCCTCCGATGATGACCAGGTAAAATTCCGCCTTTGTCAGGATAGCTGCCGCCGCCAGAGCGGCCCCCAGCGAGAGAGATCCCACATCGCCCATAAAAATTTTTGCCGGATGAAGGTTAAAAATCAGAAAACCAAAAATTGCCCCCACCATCGCGCCGCTAAAAAGGACCATATCGTGCAAACCCTGAAAAGAAGCCAGAATAAGAAAGGCCAAAAAGGCGATGATGGAAGTTCCGCCCGCCAGGCCATCGATTCCATCGGTCAGGTTGACAGCATTGGAGGCTGAAACGATCATCAGAAAGATTACCAGGGGATAGGTCAGGCCAAAATCGATCTGCAGCGCTGTAAAGGGAATATCTACCACGGTGGAGTGCCCACAATACAGCAGCAGGAGATAAAAAACCAGCGAAAAGACAAACTGCCCCAACAATTTCTCCCTGGCCCTTAGGCCCAGGCTGGTCCGGCGCACCACCTTGCGAAAATCATCGAGAAACCCGAGGAAAGCACTGGAAAAAGTTATCCCCACGGCTAAAATCAGCAGGAGTGTTTTTTCCGCGCCCAAAAAAAGGGAGATTAGCAAGGATAATAAAATTACTATTCCTCCCATTGTCGGCGTCCCGGCTTTCTGAAAGTGCCTCCTGGGGCCATCGAGCCGGATCTGCTGGCCGAACTGTTTTAAACGGGAAAAGCGAATGTAAAAAGGAGAAATAATGACGCTTAAAATAAAGGCCGCAAAGGCTAACAAATATACTTCCGGTGTCAAATCAGCTTCCCTCCGTTTGCAGGATTCTTCAGGCAGAGCCTTCAGGATGATGGCGAAAAAAGCCAATCCCTAGCCGGCCTGGCTGCCTGCCAGAAGCCCTTCGGCAATCTGTTCGAGCCGCAGGGCGCGGGAACCCTTAACGAGCACGGTTGACCCCTTAAGCGCCAAGGAATACAGGTATTCCAGGGCCTCCTGCGGGTTTTTCGCCTCAAATATTTTTCCCTTGGGAAAACCCGCTTCCCTGGCCCCTGCCCCAATCATTGCCGCCCGCTCACCCACTGTTATCAGATAATCCAAAGAAAGAGCGGCCAATGATCTCCCCACCCTGAGATGCCCTTCTTCCGCCATGCTTCCCAGCTCCAGCATATCCCCCAAAACGGCTATTGTCCGGCCGCTCCCGGCCAGGTCCTTCAATGTTTGCAGAGCAGCGATCATCGAAGAAGGACTGGCGTTATAGGCATCATTGATCACCATGAAACCGCCCCTGGCCACCTTTTTCTCCATCCTCATGGCGGATATCTTTGCCCCGGCCAGCCCTTTTTTTATTTTTTCAATTTCGATATTGAAATGTGAGCCTGCTGCAATTGCCGCCAAGGCGTTATAGACATTGTGCCTTCCTGGTATGGGCAGCTGAAATTCCTCCGCTTTCGTCCCGGACGACCGGGCGGTAAATCTTAAACCATCCCCCCAGGAAGAATAGCTTAGGGCCTGCCAGTCCGCCTTTTCGCCAAAACCAAAGTAAAACGCCTGCCCTGCAAAGCTTTCGCCCATACGCCGCAAACAGGCATCATCCCCATTTAAAAAGGCCGTACCCCCGGCCCCCAGGGTAACTAAAAGCTCGTTTTTGGCCCTGGAGATATTTTCCACGCTGCCCAGGTGCTCCAGATGCGCCTCCCCGATATTTGTGATAATTCCCAGGGTAGGCAGGGCCAAGGCAGAAAGCAGGGCAATTTCACCCGGGCCGCTCATCCCCATCTCCAAAACCGCCAGCTCATGTTCTTCTTCCAGGCGGAGCAGCATCAGCGGCAGCCCCAGATGGTTATTGAGGTTACCCTCTGTTTTAAGCACATTATAGCCAGTTGCCAAAACAGAGGCAACAAGATCTTTCGTCGTCGTTTTGCCATTGCTGCCTGTAATGGCTATAAGGGGTATGCAATATTTTTGACGATGGAAATGGGCTAGTTGGTGCAGGGCCTGCAGGACACCATCGACGGCGATCAAGGTTTTCCCGGGAGGAAAGCCGGCCTCCCGAAAAACGCTTTGCCGGCTCCGCTCCAGCAGGGAACCAGCTGCCCCGTTTTTCAACGCTTGGGAAATAAACTCATGGCCGTCCGCTTTTTCTCCTTTGAGGGGGAAAAAGAGCTCTCCCCCCCTTGCCTGTCGGGAATCGATCAGAAAACCCGTAAAACAATCTTTCCCCCGGCTCAGCAGTTTTCCTCCGGTTGCCTTCAACACTTCGTCTACTGTTAGAGACATCTTTTCACCCTAGGACATCTTCATCAGTCTTTTTTTAATAATTTTCTCAGCTACCTGGCGATCATTAAAAGGAACAGTAAAATCGGCAAATACCTGATAATTTTCATGCCCCTTGCCAGCGATGATTACCATATCATCGGGCCTGGCCAGTTCGATACCCAGCTTGATCGCCTCATATCGTTCCGGCTGGACGGTATAGCCCTTTCCCAGTTCTTTCGCCTTCCGCAAACCAATCTCTACTTCCCCAATGATTTTCCACGGATCCTCTCCCCGGGGATTATCCGAGGTGAGGATGGCATAATCGCTGTACCTGGCAGCAATATGGCCCATGATCGGGCGTTTACCCGCATCCCTTTCCCCGCCGCAGCCAAAAACAGTAATAATTTTTCCCTTGACAAAAGCCCTGGCCGACTGCAGAATATTCTCCAGCCCATCGGGGGTATGCGCATAATCGACGATTACCGAAAAAGCCTGCCCCAGATCCACCCTTTCAAAACGGCCCTTTACCTCGGATATTTTTTCCAGTGTTTCCTTAATTGAAGAAAGGGGTATTTTTTCCAGCAGAGCCACCGCCGTGGCAGCCAAAGCATTATAAATGCTGAATTTCCCTGCAAGTTTCAGTGAAAAAAATTCATTCCCCCAGGGCGTAGACAGCCCATACTGTACACCGGAAGCGCTCATTTTGATATCTTCGGCGCGAATATCCGCGGGTCTGTCAATGCCGTAGGAAAGAGCCTGCACAGTATTTTGCCGCAGAAAATAATCATAATATGGATCGTCGCGGTTTAAAACGGCAAAGCGGGGTCTAGAGCCTTTGAAGAAACTCCCCCCAAGCTGGGAAAACAGTTTCCCCTTGGCGGCAAGATAGCGATCAAAATTTTTATGAAAATCCAGGTGATCACCGGTAACATTGGTCAACACAGCAACATCAAAATCGCATCCGGAGACCCTCCCCAGTTCCAGCGCATGGGAGGAAACCTCCATTACCCCATGGGTTACCCTGCTATCGGCCATGAGGCACAATATTTTTTGCAGATCGGGCGCCTCCGGAGTGGTTGCCGAAGCCGGAAAGCCTTCCTCACCGATCATATATTTGATCGTTCCCAGCATCCCTGTCCTCCAGCCCTGTCCCGAAAACAACGCTTCGAGCAAGTGTGTCGTCGTCGTCTTGCCATTCGTTCCCGTGACGCCGGTCAAATGGAGCCGGGCAGAGGGAGAATCATAAAATTGCTGGGAAATCATTGCCAGGGCTGTCCTCACGTTGGGAACAAGGATTTTTCCCGCTCCCCTTACTTCCCGTTCTTTTTCCAGGATTACCGCAACAGCCCCGGCTCGCACTGCCTGAGGGATATACTCGTGCCCATCAGATTTGCTCCCTTCCAGACAAAAGAAAATAAAACCCGGTTCTACCTGCTCGGTGTGGTGGGCTAGGCCGCGCACCATAACCTGTTTTGATCCCTCTACCTTTGCCAAGGGAAGTGCCCGCAAAAGATCTCGCAGATCCCGGGAAATTTCCATCGCTACGCACCTTTTTCTTTTTATTATTGACCGCTAAAAACATGATTATGTAAATAAAGGCTTATTCTTCGAGGGGGGAAGCGAAATGCACCTCGACGACCTTTCCCTGTCTAATCTGTGTCCCGGAAGGAACACCCTGGGAAATAACAATTCCCGAGCCCGTCGGTTCCATTTTCAGGCCCAAAAGGCCTAGGACCTCTCCCGCTTCTTTGATCGTCATACCCAGCAGATCGGGCATTAACAGATATCCTTCTTCCCCATCATGCCAAAGATCATCGAGGTAAACGAGGATCCCCGTTTGTATCGGTACGCTCACCCCGGCCTTGGGGGTTTGTTCCACGATGATCCCTTCCTTGCCGACCAACTTCATGATCAGGCCCCGGGTATCGAGCAACGCCGCAGCTTCGTCTATGGTAAGCCCTTTGAGTTCCGGAACTGTAACTTGGCGGATCTCCTCGCCGGAAAGCCCCGAAGGGGCGATTTCCAGGTAGGAAAGAACATCGAGCATAATATTGCGAAACAACGGAGCACTGACCTGGGAACCCCATTGGGGACCTCTCCTTGCCCCATCAACGGCGATATATAGGACAATCTGGGGATCCTCAATAGGTGCAAAGCCAATGAAAGAAAGAATGTATTCCCCCCCCAGGTAAACGCCTCCCGGTCCGACTTTCTGTGCAGTCCCTGTTTTTCCGGCAATGCGATACCCTTCGATGAAAGCGTTCGATCCGCTGCCCTCTTTAACGACCAATTCCATAATTTCGCTTACCCGCTTGGAAGTTTTTGCAGAGATAACCTGCCGGATTACCTTGGGCAAACGCTGCTCTGTTGTTTCACCGCCTGGATCCCTGATCTCCTTGACGATATAAGGCTGCATAAGAAAGCCCCCGTTGGCAATCGCCGATACGGCCATAACCTGCTGCAAAGGAGTCACAGAGACACCCTGTCCAAAGGAGGTTGTGGCCAGTTCCAGGGGGCCGACATCCTCCGTGCGGAATACCAGCCCCGCTCCCTCTCCGGGATAATCAAGGCCCGAGCGTACCCCATAACCGAAAGCCCTGATATAATTAAAAAGCCTTTCTGCGCCCAACCTCTCTCCCAAGGCCATAAAAGCAGGGTTACAGGAGCCAAGAACAGCCTCAAGGAAATTAATGGCGCCGTGCCCTCCCCGATCGGAGGTCCAGCAGCGGACCGTATAGCCGGCTATGTTTGCCGCCCCCGAGCAATAAAAACCCTCTTCCTCCCTGTATAGATTCTCTTCTATAGCAGCACAAAGGGTAACCAGCTTGAAGGTTGAACCAGGCTCAAAGGTATCCGTGACGGGAAAAAGCCGCCAATAATCCCTGTCATAATCATTATAATTATTGGGATTAAAGCCGGGTTGGGCAGCCGCAGCCAAAATCTCGCCCGTTTTCGGCTGAACTGCCAGGGCCAGGACCCTCTCCGGGGAATATTCCGCCATGGCTTTGGAGAGTTCCCTTTCGACAATGAATTGGATCGTCTCATCGATGGTCAGGATGAGATCCTTTCCTTCCCTGGGCGGAATAAAACGCCGCACACCCGGGATCTCCCTTCCCTTGTTGTCAGTGGGAAAAACTATGTTTCCATCATGGCCTTTCAGCTCTTCCTCATAATAAATTTCCAGGCCGGCCCAACCCTGGTCCATGCCGACAAAACCCAGTACCTGGGATAAGAGCGCCTCGTTCGGATAAAATCTTTTCGTCTCCTGGGTAAAAGTAATACCGGGCAAATTTAAAAGGCGCACTTCCCTGGCCTTATCCTCGTCAACCTTTCTCTTGACATAAACGGCAGCCCTGTTCTGCGTAATGAGTTCATGGATGCGTTCCTCGCTCATTTCCAGCACCGGAGCAAGTACCCTGGCGGTAAAATAAGCATCCTCGATCTGGGGAGGAATGGCCACAATAGTTTCCACTGTGGCACTTCCGGCCAGAAGGCATCCCTTCCGATCATAGATATTTCCCCGGGAGGAACGGGCAGGTATACTTTTATTCCACTGTTCCCAAGCCTTTTGCTGCAGCTCCTCCGCCATAGCAAACTGAATCCATCCCAGCCTGACGACAAGGGCCAGCATTAAGAGGATTACACCGCCCAAAAGCAGGAGAAGCCGTCTGCGCATATGTATGTTTGAAGCGGTATCGCGTGCCATTTTGCCCCCTTGGTTGCCAAAGGTCATTCACCTCTGGCAACGTGCAGCCATTGTCTTTTTTCCGGATACTGCAAGCCCAAATCATTCTTAGCTATCATTTCGATTCTTTCCAGCGAGCTCAGGCTATTGACCTCCATGTGCAAATGCTCTATCCCGCCTTGAAGACCCTTTATCTCTTTTTGTACCTGGTAAATTTGCAATTTTACAGCTACAACCTGGCTATATTGGCTGATCAGCCCCACGCTGATCAGCAGCAGGCAGAGAAGCAGACCACAGAACATCAGGCTGTTCCAATGAACGGGCTCTCTGTGGGAAGCTTCACCAAGCGGCCGTTTTTTTCCTTCAGCCCTGGAATGACCTTTTTCTGGAAACTGTTGCCTCGGAAAAGATCCGGGCTGTTCTTTCCTTTTCGTTACTAACAACCTTATTCACCTGCCCAATCAGTTAGAACTTTTAACAAACTTGCCGCCTTTACGCCAGCTTCTCGGCCGCCCTTAGCCGGGCACTTGCTGCCCTTGGGTTGCAAGCCTTCTCCTCCTTGCCGGGGAAAAGAACCTTGCGCGTGAGGATTTTCAGGGAAGGAACTTTTCCGCAGATGCAAACCGGGATATTCGGCGGGCAGGTACAGCCCTGCGCCCGCTCATTGAATTTCCTTTTGACGATCCCATCTTCCAGCGAATGATAGGAAAGGACGACGATTCTGCCGCCCGGCCGCAGCCGCTTCATAGCTCCCTCCAATCCTTTGGTGAGGTTTTCCAGTTCATTGTTTACGGCAATGCGCAGCGCCTGGAAAACGCGTTTGGCCGGATGCCCGCCCCGGCGCCGTGCTGCTGCAGGAATAGCCGCCCTGATTATCTCCACCAATTGGCTGCTGCGCAGGATTGGGCCATGAGCCGACCTGTAATTGCCGATAAATTTGGCAATGCGAAAAGCCCATCTTTCTTCCCCGTATATGCGGAATAGATCGGCAAGTTCCCCCGGCGAAAGATTTTGCAGCAAATCGGCCGCCGTCAAGGAGAGATCCAGATCCATGCGCATATCTAAAAAAACATCATCCCGGTAGGAAAACCCCCTTTTTTTTACGTCCAGCTGGAAAGAAGAAACCCCCAGATCAAAAAAACAACCATCGACGAGATCGAGTTGAAGCTGCTGCAGGGTTTCATCAATTTTGGCAAAGTTTATTTTTACAGGTATAAAAGCCTCCCCGAATGGAGCAAGCGCCTTGGCAGCCACGGCCAAAGCCTCGGCATCCTGATCAAAGCCGATCAGCT
>CAZAQM010000082.1:0-8916 GCA_964487385.1 uncultured Dethiobacter sp. | reverse complement strand
TTATGGGTATCATCGCTAACCCCGATAAATAGGGGACTGAAACAAATTTATTGCTAAGATAATTGAATTTATAATGGAGTATCATCGCTAACCCCGATAAATAGGGGACTGAAACCGCGCAGGGTTGCTTTTTGCTCCTGAATTTTCTTCGGAGTATCATCGCTAACCCCGATAAATAGGGGACCAAGTGCAGGGAGGCCCTTTTTTTAATGGGACCCAAAACGGTGCTTTTTTGTGGGGCAAAGTTGACAAGGGGGCCGGCTTTGGCTAAAATCATTAAAGCAGGAAACTGGAATAAAGGTTGGAAGGCTGGGGAGACGCTGATGAGCTTAAAGAAAAACAGGGGATGTGGACTGCTAACCAGGGATAACACCGGTGAGAAAGTAGTCGTGGCAGGTTGGGTTCAGGGCCGCAGGGATCATGGAGGGCTTATTTTCCTCGATGTGCGCGATCGCACCGGCATCGTTCAGGTTGTTTTTGATCAGGAAAAGAGCCAACCTTTTTTCGATCAGGCGGAAAAAATTCGCCCTGAGTTTGTTATTGCCGTCGAGGGAAACGTTGTGCCCAGATCCGAGGAGACAGCTAACCCAAGGCTGAAGACGGGGGAAATAGAAATTACTGCCGATGCTTTGGAAATTTTGAATTCATCGCTCACGCCTCCATTTTACATCGAAGATGGTATCGATACTGATGAAAATTTGCGTCTGCGCTATCGCTACCTCGATTTGCGCAGGCCGGAGATGCTCGAGTTGATGCATTTTCGTCATAAAATACTTCTGGAAGCAAGGAAATATCTCGATGAGGAAGGTTTTTGGGAGATCGAGACGCCGATGTTGACGCGCAGCACTCCGGAAGGGGCACGGGATTATTTGGTTCCCAGCCGTATCTCCCCGGGCAGCTTTTTTGCCCTCCCCCAATCGCCCCAGCTCTTTAAACAGCTCCTGATGGTTGCCGGGGCGGAAAAGTATTTTCAGGTTGCCCGCTGTTTCCGGGATGAGGATCTAAGGGCCGATCGACAGCCGGAATTTACGCAAATAGATCTGGAACTTTCCTTTTCTTCACGGGAAGAAATTATGGGCATTGTGGAAAAGCTTATGCATCATCTCTTTTTGCAGGTCTGCGGCGAGGAAATAGCTCTTCCCTTTGAAGTCCTCACTTACCAGGAGGCTATGGAAAGATTTGGATCCGACAGACCGGACACGCGCTTTGCCATGGAGCTCTTCGATATTTCTGAAATAGCAGCAGAAAGCCAATTTAGGGTTTTCCAAAGTGCTATCAAGTCCGGGGGTGTCGTCAAGGGTATCAATGCCAAAAAATGCAGCCGCTACAGCCGCAAGGAAATCGATGATCTGACTGCGCTGGTCAAGTCCTGGGGCGCTCTGGGCCTTGGTTGGATGAATGTCACCCGGGAAGGCTTCAGGACACCAATAGCCAAGTTTTTTACCCCGTCCCTCCTCGATCAGATTAAAGAAAAAGCGGATGCCCAGGAGGGGGATTTGCTGCTTTTTATTGCCGGTGAAAGGGGAAAGGCCCTCGATATCCTGGGACAGCTGAGATCCCATCTTGGACGGCGTGAAGAACTGCTCTCCCCTGATGAAAAGAAATTCCTTTGGATCATCGATTTTCCGTTGCTGGACTTTGATAAGGGGGAAAAAAGATATACTTCTATCCATCATCCTTTTACAGCTCCCTTAGAAGAAGATCGCCCTTTGCTGGCTAGCGACCCCTTAAACGTCCGCTCCCTTGCCTACGACCTGGTTTACAACGGAGTCGAGGTTGCCGGTGGCAGTATTCGTATCCACCGCAAAGATCTTCAGGAGCAGATTTTCAGTCTTCTTGGGTTATCCGCCGAAGATATTGAAGAAAAGTTTGGCTTTTTGTTGGGTGCTTTTCAATATGGGGCGCCACCCCACGGCGGCCTCGCTTTTGGGCTCGATCGTCTGGTGATGCTCATGGCCGGCAGAAAAAGTATCAGGGATGTCATCGCTTTTCCCAAGACGGCAGCCGGCAATTGCCTGTTGACTGGTGCTCCTGCTCCGGTTTCTGCCGGACAGTTAGCCGAGTTGCATATTTCCCCTGTTTTGCGGGAGGATAAAAATAAGGGCAATGTTGCCGGAGGGGATACAAAAAAGCCCTAGACGGGGCTCTGGCAAAATAGGGCAATGGCTATTTTACTCTTGCCATGGAGTAAAAAGTATGCTATCATAATTTTGCGAAGATTTTAGAAGGGCCATGAAATAAAGGATATGCTATCATAATTTTCCAAAGTTTTTTAAGAGGTACCCTGCTGTATACGTGCAGCCTTTAAAGTTTTGAGCTAACACTTATGAAAAGGGTTCCCAACTTTATGTGCCGCATAGATGCCCCGAAATAGGGGACCTATAAAGCATGTAAGAGGGTACCCACCTGGGGAGAGCAGTTCAAAACGGCGGGCCCACGGTATGGTGGGGTATTTTTTTGCCTTTTTATACTCTTTTTTTCTAGTGAAAAAAAATGATATAATGTAAATACTTTTAATAACGGGAAACCAGGTTATGTGGTATTCTGGTCAGGATGCTCAGGCCAAGGGGGTGAAGCATTGTCTATTCGGCAAACATTACAAAAGATAGTCCTAAAAATAAAGGATGGTACCCATCCTAGCGATTTAGCGGAACTAGTTGATGAATTGAGCGATGAGCAGAAAAAAGAACTTTTTGATCTTCTTTCTGACGAAGAGGCAGCCCTGATTATCCAAGAGATGGAAGATTTTGATCAGGTTTCTTTGATAAGGTTGCTGACAAAGCATAAGGCTTCCGCCATCCTCAGGGAAATGGATGTGGACGACGCGGCCGACCTCGTTGGAGAGCTTCCTCCTGATGAAGCAAAAGAACTGCTGGCGCATATTGAGGAAGACGCGGAAGAGATCCGGGGTTTGCTAAGGTATCCGGAAGATTCCGCCGGCGGGATCATGACGACGGATTTTATTGCCCTCCCCGATGATATTCCGGTAGAAGAGGCGATTATACGCCTTAGGGAGATTGCCCCCGAGGCAGAAATAATTTACTATGCCTACGTGGTGGATGTCCATGCAAAATTAAATGGGGTTCTCTCCTTGCGGGACCTGATTGCCGCCGAGGATGGGACGCTCTTGCGTGATATCATGCTCAAAAATGTGATCAGCGTTCCGGCCGAAATGGACCAGGAGGAGGTCGCCCGGGTCGTCTCCAGGTATGACCTTCTGGCAGTTCCGGTGGTGGATGAAGAGGAACGGCTGCTGGGCATCATCACTGTAGATGATATTATCGATGTTATCGAAGAAGAGGCTACGGAGGACATTTACCATCTGGCCGGGACGGGTGATGTGACCGGGGATTATTATGTGGGGGCTTCTGCCCTCAGTCTGGCCGGCAGGCGCATGCCATGGCTGCTGATCTGCCTTCTCGGGGGTTTGCTTTCGGGGAGTGTGATCGGGATTTTTGAGGATACCCTGCGCAATATTGTTATGCTGGCGCTTTTTATACCGGTTATCATGGATATGGGCGGCAACGTGGGAACGCAAACCTCCACCCTTTTTGTGCGGGGGCTGGCCACCGGGGAGATTGAGGCCGGCGATATTTGGAACTATTTTTTTCGTGAAATTAAAATTGGGGTGGTGATTGGGGCCGTGAACGGCATAGCCATAGCGATACTTGCCTCCCTCTGGCAGGGTGTCCCCCTGCTTGGTCTCGCTGTGGGCCTGGCTATGTGTGCCACTATTATTCTGGCAGCACTGATCGGAACACTGGTGCCGATTATTTTTAATCATTACGGGCTTGATCCGGCCATCTCCTCAGGCCCCATCGTGACGACGATTAAAGATACGACCGGTTTGTTGATCTATTTCTGGATTGCCACCTTATTCATGGGATATCTGATGTGAGGATCTAACCCTGTGCAAAATTTATAATAGCTCCGGCAATTATCTCCAAGGGCAAGACTCTGTCCGCGGCTCCCAGGGTAATAGCTTGTTTGGGCATGCCGAAAACGATGGAACTTTGTTCATCCTGGACAATAGTTGGAGAACCCAGGTCATGCATTTCCTTTAAACCCCTGGCCCCGTCCTCGCCCATGCCGGTGAGGAGCACACCCAGGCTATGGGGTGAAGCATTATGGGCTACGGAAAAAAAAGTTTTATCGACGGAGGGCCTATGGCGGTTTATCGGTGGCCCTGTATCCAAACGAAGGTAGAGGTTTCCGGGACCCTTTTCCAGCCGCAGGTGTTTACCGCCGGGGGCGATATAGACATGGCCGGGCAGTAACTGTTCGCTGCCGGTTGCCTCTTTGACCCTAAGGGCATTGGTGGCGTTGAGGCTCTGGGCGTAAGAGGCTGTAAAGCCGGCAGGCATGTGCAGTACAACAATGATCCCCGGCATATTGGCCGGCAGCCCTTCAAGGATGCGCTTGACGGCCACAGTTCCGCCGGTGGATCCTCCAATGGCGATAACCTTCATGTTGTGGCTTACTACCGGGAGGATATTTTCTTTTTTTTTATCCGGCGGCAGGCGATTGCTGTTGCCATATCCCATCCTGCCTATCCGGATCTGGCGCCGCAGCAGCCCCATATCGATACCGGCTGCGTTTTTTACCTTGGATACGATCTCATTATACATATCCTGGAGGCCATCCTGGATACCCAGCGATGGTTTCGTAACAAAATCTATGGCTCCCAGTTCGAGGGCTTTAATGGCTGTTTCGCCCCCCTTATGGGCCAGGGAACTGATCACGACTACCGGCAAAGGGTAGACAACCATCAGCTTTCTTAAAAATGTCAGGCCATCCATCCTGGGCATCTCCAGATCCAGGGTGAGCACATCAGGCCTGAGTTCCTTGATCTTTTTGACTGCTATCAGGGGATCGGCAGCAGTGCCGACGACTTCCAGCTTTTTGTCCCGGGAGAGGATCCTGCTGAGGAGCTGTCTGACCAGTGCCGAATCGTCTATGATCAATATTCTGATGGGCCCGGCCATACCTTTTGCCCCCTTTTTTTAAAATTATAACTGCGAAAGGCCCCAGTAGTGCTGCCAGGGTGTTCCCCGTTAAGGCGGGGCCTATTTAATGTTAATTTTTTTGACATAAACGGCAAAGGTATCCGGGAAGAAATATATTTTTCGCCCGTGGCGGCCTCCCACATCGCCGGCCAGCACGGGTATTTTATTTTCCCGAAGGTAAGCCTTGATGAAATTCATATTCGTTTTGGCAACATTGCTTTGGGCCATCTCGTAGACTTGCCCTCCGCCAAAGACTTTGGCCTCCAGCATGTTCTTGTTGGCGCCAATCTTCAGCATGGCATCGATCAAAATTTCCATAGAATAGAGCCCATAGCGGCCGTCCTTGCCGTGAGCCCTGTTTTCGCCGCGGGGTTTGCCGGGCAGCATAAAGTGGTTCATACCGGCGATACCCGTGAGGCGATCTCTTAAGCAAACGGCGATACAGGAGCCTAAAACAGCACCAAAGACGTTTTGGGATTCCTGGGTTATCCCGTAACCACCGGCATATATTTCCTGAACAATTCTTTTCTTTTTAATAGGTATTGACACCGCCTTTTTATCAGGGCATTCGCCTGTAAACCGTGTGCCTGAGCATGCGCCAGCGTTCATCCTGGCTTCCCGAGGTATTAATCGATTCGGAATGTCCTAAAAATAACAGGCCGCCTGGCAGAAGGCAGCGGTAAAAATGTTCCAGGATTTTCCGGCGTATTTCCCGATCGAAATAGATAAAGACATTGCGGCAAAAAATAAAGTTAAGAGATCCTGTTGCCGGATATCTTTCCGGGGAAACCAAGTTAATCCGGCGGAAAATGATCAAATCCTGAAGCGTTTTTTTTGCTCTGAATAAACCTTCATTGGAGCCAACTCCCAATTTAAAATATTTTTTTAGGTAATCATAAGGGATGCCCTCGATTTCCTGTTTTGTATATACGCCGGCTTCTGCCTTTCCCAGGACTGTTGTATTCACATCGGAAGCAAGAATGTTGATGGACCATCTTTTTTTTTGCTGAAAATAGTCGTGGAGCACCATGGCCAGGGTATATGGTTCTTCGCCCGTGGAACAGCCAGCCGACCAGGCTCTGATCTTTTTTTTGCCGTCCTCATCGGCTTTAGATTCTAGGGAGGGCAAGTATTTCTGGTAAAGGTGTTCGAAATGGTATTTTTCCCGGAAAAACTTGGTTACGTTGGTGGTAAGATAGTTGAACATGATATCAAATTCTTCCGGATTATCCCTTAGGAGATGGAAGTATTGCGCAAAGGTTGTAAGTTTTAGCTCCCGCAGCCGCTTGGAAAGGCGGGAGATGACCAGTGCTTTTTTTGCTTCGGTCAAATTAACGCCGATCGTTTCGTAGACGATTTGCCGAATGGTTTGGAAATCTTTTAAAGAAAGCTCTCCAGCGTTTTGCCAGGAATTCATTTTACCTTGTCCCCTTTAATTAATCGGGTTACAACGCCATGACCAATGAAAGGCCGGCTGTAATGTGAAACCTGCCGCACTGTTTCGGTAACTACTACAGCTCCAGGCCAAGAAATATTTTTACCAAGTCAGGATCGAATTGGCTTCCTGCCGATCGCTGCAGTTCCTGCCGTGCTTCAGCTTTGCTCATGGCTTTTTTATAAGGCCTTTCATTGGTCATGACATCATAGCTGTCAACGATAGTAATAATTCGCGCCAGCAAAGGTATTTCTTTCCCCCTGAGGCCCTGGGGATATCCCAGGCCATCCCATCTTTCGTGATGGGCGAGTATAATTGGAGCAATTTGTGCAAGCTTGTTCGAAGAGAGGGCGATACGGTATCCTTTGGCCGAATGTTCTTTAATGGTTGTCCACTCTTCGGAGTTAAGGCTGCCAGGTTTCATCAGAATATCCTCCGGCACGGCCAGCTTGCCAATATCGTGCAAGGTTACCCCTTGAATAAGATCCTCCATCTGGCTTTCTGTTAAACCCAACTTTAGGCCAAATCCAATGGCAAGGTTTTGCATTCTCCAGGTATGTTCTTCCGTTTCATAATCTTTTTCACCCAGCAGCTTTACGAGGGAGGCGATGGTTTCGTGGCGCCGGTTCTTTTCCTCCATCATCTTATTCAGATACAGCTCTACTTCGGCCTGGTGCAGAACCTCCAGGATATCCTGATTAGTTCTTTCCTTTGTGGCCATTCCCAGGGCCATGGTAATTTTAATAGGAACAGTATTGGCTTTGCTACATTCCCTGTTTATTCCTTCTAAAACTTTAGAGGACAGGTAGTCAGGGGTGCCGGGCAGAACAGCGGCAAATTCATCTCCACCCCAGCGTGCGATCATGCTGTCCTTCCCGCAATTTTTTCTAAAAATTTCCGCCACTTCTTTTATAACCTTGTCACCATTGTTGTAGCCAAATATATCGTTAAATAGCTTTAAGCCATTGAGATCACCGATAATAATGCTAAGGGGTAGTTGTTTCCCTGTTTCTATCTGCCCAAGCTGTTTTAAAAAAAAGGAACGGCTATAAAGTCCGGTTAGCTGATCATGGGGTCGAGGATTTTCATATTTATCAGGGCAATACCTTATTAATTGTGTAAAGTTTTTCGTGTACCTGTTTTTATTGCAGATCAAAAAGAAATCATAATCGGTATCTTGCCATTGCTGCCGGGCCATTTCCAGGGAATCAACGAAATCTATAATGATGGTGGCACCGTTTAAATCATTATCAGCGATTTTTTTTAGGCAGGGGTTATGTTTGCAACCTTCACCAATGGCCAAAATTTTTATTTTTTCCTCTACCATGGACTTGACCTCTTTTCAAAAAGGATGAGGTGCTTTCCGGTGTTAAGCTTGTTTCCCCGACATGACCAGGCTTTTTTTACTTTTGCCCAAGCTGTACCATACAGCATAAACTTTATTTGCCGGACGTGATCGTTTTACAAGGATTCATCCTCAATATTTATAACTTTATAGAGATGGATCATATTAAACATTTTCCTGATATAACCGCTGGTGATATTAATGATTCTCAGTCCCCCGCCTCGTTCTTTCAGTTTTTTTTGAAATAGCAGCAGTTTTCCGAGCCCAGAGCTGTCGATGCCGGTGACAAGACTCAAATCCAGGGTTATGGTCTTAAAACCTTCGTCGAGAAGCGTCTCTAACTTTTCCTTAATGAGGTGGGAATTTGTTACGTCGATTCTGCCTTCGGCTCTAACCAGGGCTGTGCACTCACCTTCTTTTTTGCCTTCCAAGGATTTCCCCCTCCTGAACGTTCCCGGGGAGGGCCTTTGCTTTGCCCTGCCCCGGGGTTTATGTTCTTGATAATAACGAAAAATTTTCATTGTAGGTAGTTAAATCATTCATTTTTGTCCCGTCTGAGTTCCTGTTGGCCAGCCGCCTTCTGGATATCTTGCAGCTCGCCCAGGGTAAGGATTTTATACGGATCCAGCAGCAGGACGATCCGTTCTCCCGACTTGCCCATTCCCTTGAGGTGTTCCGTCTTGATGTCGCTGGCGAACTCCTTATCCACGAGCTGTACATCTTCATCGTTAAAGACCATAATGTCGGAGACCCGATCGACGATCATACCGATGGTTTTCTTTTCCGCTTCGATAATGATGATCACGGTAAATTCATCATATTCCCCCGGGGGAAGGTTGAACTTGCGGTGCATATTGATCACCGGTATAACTTTGCCCCGAAAATTAATGACGCCCCCGATCACCGGGTTGTTATTGAAAACTCTGGTGGGTTTTTTATAGCGTATTATCTCCTGCACCAGCATGATATCAATCCCGTATTCTTCCTCGCCGATCTGGAAGGTGACGAACTGGTTTTCGGTAGTGCCGGCGTCGGTTTCCTGCCTTATGCCTAAGGCGCTGCTATTGGCATATTTCTGCAGCAACTCCATCCCTCCCTTTTTTTAAAATTTTTCGAAATCATCCTCATCA
>CAZAQM010000081.1:0-8957 GCA_964487385.1 uncultured Dethiobacter sp. | reverse complement strand
CTTTTTTATCTTATCCCAAAGTATTTAGTTGTGCAATAAGGAGTTCATGCCGGGCATGTGCGGAAGCGGAACGGCAAATTCCGGCATACCGGCCGCGTAAGGAGCAATTTCGTACTGGGCGAAATAGATCACGATCTGCCCGTCGCCGATATAAAAGGGCTGATCACCTGTAATTTTCGCCACTGTATCGGGGGCCTCCTCAAAGTACATTTCGGGGCTGGCGGCAATCTGCTCCAGGATTTTCCGGCTGACTATATCCTTATAATTTTCATCCTGCCCGAAGAAGTCCCCAAGCGTGAGCACTTTGCCCGTGTTAACGTCCAGATTCAGCGTCTCCCTGACAGTGAAACCGTGGGCGCCTCCTTGAAATCCATAATAGGAAACGCTGATGCTTAGAAGCCCGTTCAGATTATAATGCACATCGTAGTCCACAAAAACCTGGAATGGATGAACAGGGCCCCCATACTGTTCCATTGATGCTTTGTATTCGGCATAGGGCTCAATTATCTCCCGGCGGAAATCCTCGGCCTTTTGCATAAATCGGGCATTAATTTCTTCTTCCAGGACCTGATCTTGAAGGCCGGAAATCATGGGGATGCGCATATTAACCTCCGCTTCTTCCGCAGTGGCCTGAACCGATCGTTCGGTAATGGTGATTGCACCCGGCTCAGGTTCGGCAACAGCGGGGGCCTCGATTTTCAGGGTGCTTTCCCCTTCTTTCCACTCTGTCCCGCATCCCAGAACCTCCGACACAAACCCCGAGGGAACCATCAGGCGACCGCCCTCCAGCCGGGCCGGAAAGCCCAGATTCGGCCCCGGGCTGCCATCTACCTGCGGCATACTCCCATTGGCCGGCATGACGATTATCCGGCCGCCGTGCTTCACTACCGCCGCAGCTGTTTCCTGCTGCCAGCCCACCTCCGCTCCCAGGGCCGTTAAGACACGGCGCAGGGGCAGATAGACCTGCCCGCTGTTCAGATCATGGTAAGGAGTCCCGTCGGCAAAACCCAGCTGCTCTCCGCCCACTACCACCTTAACCGGCGGGAAGCGGCTGGAAAGTTTTTCGGGGCCGCTGGCAGATGCAGCACCGAAAAATGTTGTGATCAGGCCAATCCCCAAAGCTAAAACTGTCCAAAATTTTGCTTTGTCCATCAATAAATCCCCCTTTGAATAGACCAGAACACCGTCTCCGGCCATAAAATTATTACCTTCATTAAGACGGCGTAAAACGGGGAAATGTTCCGCATTAACAATATTTCATGGAAACGTTCACGGGAATAAAAAGGTTTTTACGGGAATACTAAGCAAGGGAAAAAAGGCAAAATTAAAATCTACCCGGAGGTTATCTGATGAGCAAGCAAAGCATCTACTGTAGCATCAGCAGTAATTTGGGAGGATATTGATGGATACAGTAGGGATTGGAATAAGTGTCCCCAGGAAGGAATCAGCAGATAAAGTAACCGGCAGGGCCAGGTATAACACCGATCATCTGCGCCCGGGCCTGTTGCATGCCTGGCTGGTGACCAGCCTTTATGCCCACGCCAAAATTAAAGCCCTAGATATTTCAGAGGCTCAGCGGGTGACTGGGGTCAGGGCCATCGTGACCGGCGATTCATGCCCGTTCCTTAGCGGGCCGGCCATCGAGGACTGGTCGCCCCTGGCCTGGGGAAAGGTCAGGTACTTCGGGGAACCGCTGGCCATAGTGGTGGCAGACAGCGAAGCTATTGCCAAGGAGGCTGCAGGGAAGGTAAGGGTGGAATATGAACCCCTGCCGGTGGTAAACTCCCCGGCCCAGGCCTTCCAGACCGGTTCCCCCCTGGTCCATGAAGATCTTGCTTTTTACAAACACGTCCAGGCCGATGAGGTTTTCCCCCAAGCAAACACCAACATCGTCCAGCATATCAAAATAAGAAAAGGGGATTTGTCAAGGGGCTGGGAAGAAAGCGAAGTAGTGGTGGAGGCAGATTATTCCCTTCCCCAGGCCAACCACATTGCCATGGAGCCGCGCAATGCCATTGCAGAGATAAGGTCTGACGGCCAGGTGATCATCGACAGCTCCACCCAAGGCCCCTTCAATGTCCAAAAATTCATCAGCAAGTACTTCCACCTGGATAACAGCAAGGTAACCGTTAGGGCCCCTTTGGTAGGGGGGGGATTCGGCGGCAAGACCACGATTCAGGTGGAGTTTCTGGCCTATCTGGCCTCCCGGGC
The DNA here is from genome assembly GCA_964487385.1 of uncultured Dethiobacter sp. Taxonomy (GTDB): domain Bacteria; phylum Bacillota; class Dethiobacteria; order DTU022; family UBA8154; genus DUNV01. The sequence goes on along the minus strand of CAZAQM010000081.1, from coordinate 6,746 downwards.
TGTGGGCGGCCGGCCGGTAAAACTGGTGGAATCCCGGGAGCAGGATATGATCAGTTCCCCCTGCATGCTGGGTTTCGATGCCAAAATCAAGTTGGGCGCCACCAGGGAGGGGGAGCTCAAGGCCGGGGAATTTACCCTGATTGCCGATGTGGGAGCCTATTGCGATTCCGGCTCGGAAATGATCAGGGGCATGGCGGCGGATTGTACAGGGCCATATCGTACCAACAACATAAAATGCGATGCTTACGCGGTTTACACCAATCATACCTTTGCCACGGCTTTCCGCAGCTTTAGTCGCCTTTCCTATACCTTTGCCCTGGAAAGAACATTGGATAAACTGGCCTATGCCCTGGGCATGGATTCTCTGAAACTGAGAAAAAGGAATGCCCTGAAGCTGGGCGATACAACTCCTACCATGGTTCGGTTAAACCAAAGCAATATGGGCAATTTGGAAAAATGCCTGGAAAGGCTCAGAGCCCTCATCAATTGGGACGATGGCGTAAGGGTAGAGGTGGGCAACAATAAGGTAAAAGCCAAGGGAATGAGCTGCCTGTGGAAAACCTCCAGCAGTCCCCCCAACGCCACAGCGGGGGCAGTGATCACGATCAATGATGATGGAACACTGAATCTGAGCGTGGGCGCCGTGGAGATCGGACCCGGTTCCAAAACAAGCCTGTCCCAAATGCTGGCCGAAAAGTTACGTATGGATGTCAACAAAATCCATATGGCCATGGAGGTGGATACCACGCTCAGCCCCCATCACTGGAAAACGGTGGCCAGCATGACCAACTATATGGTGGGCAATGCCGTGCTCGATGCCGCCGGGGATTTAATCCGCCAGTTAAAAACCATCGGGGGCATCGTACTGAGATGCCCACCCGAAGTGCTGGAGGTGGGCGGGGGGCGGGTTTATCTCAAGGAGGATCCGCATATTTACGTGGAAATCAAGGAGATAGGCAGCGGCTATAAATATCCCGATGGCAATTCTATCGGCGGACAGGTTATCGGCCGGGGAAACTTTATCATGCATCATTTGCAGTCCATGGATAAGAATACCGGCCGGGGCCGACTAGGGCCGGCCTGGGCCGTGGGAGCGCAGGCAGTGGAGGTGGAATTCGATCAAAAGGATTGTACCTATAAAATTTTAAAGGCAGCCACCGTGATCGATGCCGGCAAAGTGCTCAACCCCAAAGGCGCCCGGGGTGTGTTAATGGGCGGCATGAGCATGGGGCTGGGTTATGGCAGCCGGGAGGCGAGCATGTACAGCCCCGGGGGCCAAAGGGAAAACCCCCAGCTAAGGACCTACCATCTTTTGCGGCTGGGCGAAAATCCCCAGTATCTGGTCGAATTCGTGGAGACACCGGATATCAACGGCCCCTATGGCATGAGGGGCATTGCCGAGCATGGCGACATCGGCATCCCGGCAGCACTGGCCAATGCTCTTTCTGCAGCCTCCCAAGCAGACCTTGATAAAACTCCTTTAACGCCGCAGACAATCTGGCAGGCCCTGGAGGAGGCAAAGGCGTGATCCCATTTGATTTCGAGTACTATCAGCCGGAAACGATAGCGGAGGCCGTCAATTTATATAATAGCTTGGCTGATCAAGGAAAAAAGGTCATGTATTATGGAGGCGGGACGGAAATCATCAGCTTTTGCCGTCTTTACCAGTTTTATCCCCAGGCTGTGATCGATATCAAGGCAATCCCAGAACTCAATGTGCTGGAACAAACCAGCGGTAAATTGGCTATAGGGGCTGCAGTAACCCTTAATAAGATCCAGGAATCAAATTTATTTCCGCTTTTAAGCTGGTGCGGGGGAAGGGTGGCCGATCATACCATCAGGAACAAGATTACCCTTGGCGGTAATCTATGCGCCACAATCCCTTATCGGGAAACATCGCTGGCTTTGCTGATAAGCGAATCTGTGCTGATCATTGAGGGGAAAAGCGGACAAAGGAAAGCTCCCATCGGCAAAGTATTTCAGGAATCCCTGCGCCTAAAGGAGGGGGAACTGCTCGTCCAGGTACAGATCGGCAGGGAATGCTGTGAGGCCCCTTTTATCAGCCTGAAAAAAACAAGTGACGGCAATGTCAGCTACCCTCAGGACAAGATCGGCTATCCCGTGGTTTCTGCCGCCGGCCTGAAATTTGGCGGCAAGATAAGGGCCGCCTTCAGCGGTCTATGTGTTTTTCCATTCCGATCGGCTGCAATAGAGGATGTCTTAAATCGAGAGGGGTTATCCAGGGATGAAAAACTTTCGCTGGCAGTTGAAAATCTCCCGGCGGAAATTCATGATGATATAAATGGATCGGCGGGATACAGGGAATTTGTATTAAAAAATATGATCGCAGAGATCCTGGAAAGGTTGGATCAGGCAAGATGAAGGGCATGTTGAAAAAAGAGCTGCTGGCACTAGAGGTAAACGGGGAAATCAGGACAGCAGCAGCAAGGCCTGCAGATACCCTGTTGCATGTTTTAAGGGAGGAGTTGGGACTGACCGGAGCCAAACCAAGCTGTAAAAACGGCGACTGCGGGGCCTGCACTGTACTCATCGATGGAAAGCCGATAAAATCCTGCCTGATGTTGGCCGTGGAAGCAGCAGAACACAAAATTACCACGGTGGAAGGCCTGGCGGATGCGCCGATCCAAAAAGCCTTTGTGGATAACTTTGCCTTTCAATGTGGGTACTGTACTTCCGGATTTTTAATGAATTGCCATGCCCTGGCCCAAATCCACCCCGATGCAGATTACGCCACGATGCGCGAATGGCTGCAATCCAACCTGTGCCGCTGCACCAGCTATGAAGAGATCACTCAAGCCATGAAAAGCGTCCTTAACATTGAAGAGCTATGAGTTTTTTTCCTATTAAGAATTGTACGGCCGGCTGCCTAGCAATGGCGGGATTTCCCCGCATATTTTTATATTCGATAATCCGATAAGCAAGGTATTGTCTTTCAATCATTCTAAAAATCTTGTTTACTTTTCAGCGGGCAGTTTTGTCTTGTCCCGCCTGGCAGACCAGACCCGGCAAGAGCTCCATAAAAGGTATGAGGACACCGCAATCGATCCCAGGGTATCAATATACCGCGTGGCAGCATGGGCAGGGAGAAGGGCAACTGTGCCCAGGGCCAGCACGACACAAATATCAACAAATACCTTGGCCAGGTATAATTGGCGCTGGGCATCAATAATAGGGCCCTGGCCCTCGCTTGTCAGGGCGTGGTAGCGCCGCCAAAACCATAGGTTTACGAGGAGGCCGAGCAGTGCAATGACGAGGCCCGGGATAACATTGCCCCCGGGGCTGAAACTTTGAAGGCGGAACAAGGCCAAAAAAAGCATGATCAGCCCCGAGGCTCCCAGAGCAACTGCCACGCCGAGATCGACAACCCTTTCCCACTTTTTTTTCACTTCCTCAGCCGGTACTGCCTCCTTATTGAGATAACGAAAAACCAGCCATGAAAGCAGCAAAACGAGAAATTCCATGGTGCGTCGGGTAAAATCGGCCATCAGTGTGACGGAACGTCCCATGATCATGGCAACCCCTGTTGCCAGGGGTGCCCATATGCTCAGGAGCAAGGAGGCGGACAGGGTTTTTTGGGACCTTTTAATCCCTGCGCTATGCTCCATAATCCCCTCGTTCTGTTCCCGGTTCATGCTACCACCCCAGATAAATAAATAGGCAAATCAGCGGGAAAATCGCTGCTGCCGCCGCCCAGGGAACGGTTAAGGTGTCGGTGCCCCGGCGGGAAAACAGTTCGACTACTGCGCAAACCGGTGCGGCTGCAAAAGCAATTGAAAGGCTGATGTACCAAGATAATCTTCCATAAAGCAACAAGGTGAAAAAAATCGCCAAAAATGCTGTTAAGACCATGGCTGCTGTGCCCTCGAGAGTTTTGGCTCCTTCAACCCAGCGATGGACGATACTGTTTTTCCCAAAATATTTACCCACGAGTGCCGCGGCAGCATCGCCAAACCCCCAGGCCATCACTGCCACCGCCACCATATAATGCCACTCGGCTCCCAACAAACCCCAGAACAAAAAGATCAGCAGGGCAAAGGATACCTGCACATAGATCAATTGCTTACGCAGTTCGCCTCCACGATCAGACCTGTCTACAAAAAACCTTTGATAAACTGATGTTTTTTCGATGAAAAAAAGAGCGGGGTAGGCCAAAAGCACCAGTAGAAAAGCAGCGGCCACCGCCACATACCAGGCACTAAAAAGCCGCAGGAGAATGAAGATGGATAGGCTGTAGCCAACATGTTGAGTTTTGCGAATTACCTCATCGGGCAATTTGGACCAGGCTTTTAACATTGCCGGAATTGCCACCAATCCTACAAGATAATAAACCACTAAAAGCACCGCTGCCAATAGATCGCTCACCATTTTTCGCTTCTCCTCTTCTTGTTTTCTTCCCGCGCCGAAGAAAAACTTTCCGATATATGCCGGAACAATTCAATAAAGCCCTTTATTTCCTCTTGAGCAATCCCCCGGGCAGCCAATGAAAAGATGCCTTCATAGATCCGTTCCAATTTAGGGCCGGTTTCATGGCCCTTTTTCGTTAATAACACCCTGCTGGCCCGTCTATCAGCAGGATCCTTTTCCCTTTTAACAAAGCCCTTTTTTTCCAGAGAAATAAGGGCTCGGGAAACCGCCGGCTTGCTGATTTCCAGTTCATTCACCAAGTCCTCCTGCCGTCGGGTATCCCCGTGTGCCATAAGATGCAGCAGAATATTACCCTCGGCACTGCCCAGCCCCAGGGGTTTCAGTTCGTCATTAACCATTTGCCTGGCAGAATTGATGATGTTGTTGGCATAGAGCCAGATATCTTTGATTCCTGACATGGCGCCTCCTTATAGTTAACATGTTAATCATATCATATAACAAATTGGTTAACATGTAAACCATTTAACTCTCAAATCCTAACCCCTAAAAATTAATAAAACTGCGGGATTTGTTCAAAGATAAACTGTCCGCCATCTATGACGATGTAGAGGCGGGCATTCCTTTAACCGGGGACTTGGTGGGATGCTATAAAATCAAAATAAATTACGGCGGCGTGAAATACCGGGCGGGATATGAGTTTGGAAGGTAATATAATATATTTCGCATCTTAAGCACCTAACAGCGTTGGATTAGCACGTTGTTCTGTCCAAAGCCAGATTCCTAACCCTGAACCTATGGCATATTGTGTAACTCAATGCAACTTATGGGTACACGGCAAAAGCATGAAGAAACATATTGGCAGAAATGGTAAATAGTTACTTACTAGACAAAGGCTAATTTATTTTATATGCTATTGCACAGAAAATTACCTTGGAGGTAACGAGTATGAGCGATAAGCAAAACGGAGGAAGCCGCTCCGCCTCTTTCATTAAGAAATACGGCGATCTGGCGGTGGAGCTGGAGGCTTTGCCCCTGCCGGTGCTGCAGGAAAAGATCAGGAGCAGCATTGAGAGCAGGCTGGATATGGATGCACTTAAATATGTTCAAACCGCAGAAGCACAGGAGCGGGAAGAACTGGCGAACCTGTTCCCGTAAGTCAATATTTTCGACAGCTATGGACATCCCTGCACGTTCCATGTTACAATAACCTTGAAAAAAAAGGTTATGCTGCCGGCTAAATGGACATAGATAATCTATGAACATATACTGCTGGGGGTGTATAAAATGAAGTATAAAATACGCAGGCCAAGGAAGGTGAAAGCTATGCCTGTAATGCCCAAAAAGGGCTATATCAATAAACGCGGTTCAGCCACAAAAATCAAGGTTTCTGCTGAGCAGGTTTCAACAGTTAATAAAATGGAAAAATCTCTTGGACTTGATAAGATTAAACCTATTATTCTAACATCCTCTGAGGCAGAAGATAATTTCGATAGAGATAAAGAATATTTTAAGGATATGTACGAAGGTGAGCTCAGAGAATTATTTAAAAAAAGCTAAATTAAAACAAGACAGGGAAGGCGCCAAGCACGGCGACTTCTTTTTTGCCGAATACTATAATAACAGCGGTCAATCCAAGCGTGCTCCCGTATTTATCGTTGGTAATGACGGTGATAAAGAAGACGTAATTATATGCACCTGTACTTCACAAGCCTCCAGGGGTAATTGGGACAAGCTGGTGCAGCTCAAGAAGCCGACTTACATAAGAACTAATAAGATTTATACTATACGAAGAAATCAGTTATTGTTTAAAATTGACTATGATTTAGTTAACAGTCTGCCCCAAAAATATCAGGAAATTATGAATTCCGTAAGAAAAGCATTAGGCTTATGAAATAATCCGGACTAAAACGTTTTTAAAATACCGCTTAGTTTAATGCAAATAATTAACGCAAACAAGCATTCTCATGTGAGGGTGCTTTTGTTATGCCTATTTTCAGTCCCTATTATTAAAATTCCCCATGGAAAGGAGGTCAAAAATTATGGCCAAGCTAACGCCGATTAAAGCAATCCGGGCAAAATGTTTGGACTGCAGTGTATTATAACCGGCTGCCCATTGTGGGAGTACCGCCTGGGGAAAAGACCCGCTAAAAACGATCCTGTGGCAAAAACTCCTGAGCCTGCCCGACAGTTTTCCTCAAACGGCCCATAGCAAGCACAGTTACATTGAAAGGTGGTGAAAGGGATGGATGATATTGTATTAGAGGCAATTTCCCGGCCCGAACTCGAACGCCCCCAAAAAGACAGCAAGGATTTGGAAGAGATAAAAGAGCAGGTCGGCGCGGAGGCCACTATCAAGGATC
>CAZAQM010000080.1:0-9253 GCA_964487385.1 uncultured Dethiobacter sp. | reverse complement strand
ATTATTATCTAAGGGACGGAGGATCCGATCAATGAAAAAGGCAGCAACTTATCCACTGCTTCTGATTATGCTGCTTGCCCTCTGCATTGCGGCAGCTGGCTGTCTGGATGAACGACAGGTCGGCGATGAGCTTATGCTTCCGAAAGGGCTGCAGGACGAACTGCAGGACGAGCTGCAAAAGGAGGGGGTTCTTGAAGAGATCAAGGCCGTTTACGAAGAATTCAAAGTGGCCCTGCAGGAACTTTTCCACAGTACGCCCCGGCTGGCCCATGATCAAAACCTGAAAACCATCGATCAGGCCATCGACCTCTTTAAGTTGACAGAAGGAAAGGATCCCAAAGGAATCGGCAAGGAAGGAGAAAAGGGCACCCTGGTCGGCGAAGGCTACCTGGAGAGCAACCCGCCCATTCCCCACGGTTTGAGGGAGGATGCGGGGCAGTGGTCGGAATACAAGCTGAAGGGCAAACCCCTGCGGACCTGGCCGGTAGGCGACTGGGGAGGCTACCGGGATGGGGATAAACCATAAATATTTCCAAGAAGATTTTGGATAGGTGTCTAAAAAAAGAATTTGCCGGCATAACTTGGAATAGGAGGGCATTTTTAAAAAATATAATTTAATTCTTAAGGAGGAAGTATCATGTTTAAACTAGTGCGCAGGGCGCGCAAGAATCAAAAAGGTTTCACCCTGGTGGAACTAATGGTCGTGGTGGTCATCATCGGTATCCTGACGGCAATCGCAGTACCGGTGTATAACAATGTTACGACAAAAGCTGAACAAGCTGCTGTTGAGGCAAACCTAAGGACAATTGATGGAGCGATAATGATGTATTATGCAAGCAATCCCAGTGCAACCGCCTTAACTGATGTGGATGGTTTAGCACCAGACTTTTTGGGAGCGGCACCTACAGGTCCAGGAACAGCTGAATATGGTATTGTTGGTACCGCGCCACAACAAAGAGCTACTGTTACCGCTGCAGATCCTGGTGTTGGAGGAAAAACAATTACAACAGCCACAAAATTGGAGGATCTTGCCTGGTAAGAGGACACATTGGGTAGGGACACATGGGTACAGTTCCATTGGACGTGCACTGGGGACGGACCCTATTGCACGTTCCCTCCCCTTCAGTTCTTCGGGGGCGAAAGAGATTTTTCATCTTCACCTGATATTGTTATATAAGTGTTTTGCATTTCCTGAACCATAAAAAGCGTGGGGGGTAATTGATTACCCCCTCCATGCTTTAAATATCTGTGGTTCCAAAAGCTTCATTCGGTAAAAGACCATTTTTGTTCCCTTTACATTTGATATCCGGGAAGGAGGGGAACAATACGAAACGAACAAATAAAACCGCTCCTCCAAATCATCACGCCAAACAGTTACAGAGAATTACTCCACCTTGTCGACATATTAACTTCCTTCAAAACAACAGAGGCTTCACCATAACAGAACTCATGGTCGTGGTGGTTATCATTGCCATCCTCGTGGCAGTGGCAGTTCCCGCCTATGAAACAATAAAAGCGGATGCCGCCGAAAAAGCCAACAAAGCCAATATACGCATCATCCACAGCGCTGTGCAGATGTATATCGCCGACCATGGCGTGCCGTATGGTGCCCCCGCGGACGGTTGGAAAAAGGCCCTCGAACCATACCTGCAAAGCTGGCCCGAACCGCCCCCCAGCTATGCGGGAACATACACAATTAGCGGCGATTTTCAAAACTATAAAGTTGAACTAAAATAAAATGATCATTTTGCGTGCACTGGGGACACATCCTTTTGCACAACAAAAAAGAAATGATGCTAAAGATGCTGAAGACAAATATCGCAAGATTCGAACAATGGAAGGAAGACTGCTGAACGCCGCAATTATTCCTGATCGAAGTTGCCAAGCTAATATGCTATAATCTAAGCAAGCAAACATTAGCAGGGAGACGGATATGACAGATAACCTGGAGCAGATACACATCCCCCACGACACCGGCTATAAATACCTGTTGTCCAGCAAAAAAATTTTCCTTCAACTAATTAGAAATTTTGTTAAAATGGACTTAGCCGAACAAATTGATGAAGCCAGCCTGGTTAGAATGGATAAATCGGTAATATTGCAGGATTTTCGTAACAAAGAGGCGGACCTCATTTACCGCGCCAGATTAAAAGATAAGGAAATAATATTTTATATGCTGATGGAGCTGCAATCCACCGTGGATTTTCTCATTCCTTATCGTCTTTTACTCTATATGAATGAGATCTGGCGGGATGTATTTAAAAACGTGCCATTAAACGAAACCGGGCGCAAAGACTTTCGCCTGCCGGCAATCATCCCTTTGGTTCTTTATAACGGCCAGGCGAAATGGACCGTGCCTTTAAACTTTCAGGAGATGCTGGACGGTTATGAACTATCTAAAGAACACATACTAGACTTTCAATACATATTGATCAACGTTAATAGCTACAACAAGGAAGAACTATTAAAGCTTTCCGGCATACTGGGTGCAGTATTTTTGCTGGATCAGGCTAAAAGCTTTGAGGGGATTATTGAAAACCTGAAAATACTGGCGGAAAACATCAAGAGATTGAAACAGGAAGAGCTCACCCTCTTTCTTACCTGGACAGAAAACATTTTAAGTCGTGGACTGGTTTCTGAAAAGAAAGAAGAAATTATCGGCATTTTAGAAAAAGCCCGCCCCGGGGAGGTGAAAGAAATGATTTCCAATGTGGAAAGAGTCATTAAAAAATCTTTGGAAGACGCTAAAAATGAAGGAATAGAAAAAGGAATGCAAAAAGGAATGCAAAAAGGAATGCAAGAGGGAATGCAAGAGGGAGTGAATAAAAGAAACGCCGAGATAGCCAGACAAATGCTTCTGGACGGCGAAGATATTACCAAAATAATGAGATATACCGGCCTTTGCAAAGAAGATATCGAAAAGATGAAATAAGGCGTGCACTGGGGACGCACTCTTTTGCACAACAAAAAAGAAATGCTGCTAAGGATGCTGAAGACAAATATCGCAAAACGAACAAACAGGGTGAGAAAGGCACATTAACCGCCTCACCCTATTGTTGCATAGATGTATATTGCCTCCTTTGACTATATTGTAAATGCTTGCTTACTTAAACAAGGCTAGGCAGGGCCCCCGGTGCCACCAAACACCAGGGGCCTTTTTAGAGGGTGCATCCGGGCATGGGCACACATAGGTTCACTGAATTACAAAACCGGGCTGGCCGGCAGGATAGGAATTTTATCAGGCATGCAAAGCATCTATTTTTCCCGCTTCTCCATCTGGCAAAAATGGTTCCTTTTTTCGATCTCCCTTTTGATTCTATTGACCGACTTTTCGTTGATTTCCAGCACATGAGGGAGGTCACCCCGGATATGCTGGCGGATCGTTTTATAGCTCTTCAGTTCCTCCAGCAGGTATTGATCCTCCAGTTCGACGATGGTTACGGTCCTGATGCGAATTTTCCTGCTGTCCTTCTCCCATTCCTGCAGGGTGATAAGAACATTTTCCGGAAGGGGGTTGATGCTGAATTCCTGAAAATAATCGATTAGTTCCTGAATTGAGGTCCCCTGATCGAGAGCTTTTGCTACCCCTTTAAAAGAAAGCTTATATACGTTGACATCGCCTTCGGAGATTATTTCCGCGAAACTATCCAAAAAGAGCGCGTGTACCTCCTTCAACCCCCCTGAAGAAACGATTATCTCAAAGTTGGGCTGAATGATTAGCCCGGAATGCCCCATTTCCCCGGCAGGCTCCTCATATTGTTCGCATATCCCCAGGACATGGGCCCCAAGGGGCGTCAGACGCAAATAGTTAACGGCAAGAAAATGCTTCTCCCCATAATCGTCGCGAATTTCCACCACCGCCAGATCCACAATTCCCAGAGTGGAAAGGTATTCCAGCAGGACAATTTCGATAAAACTTCCCTCAACCTCAATCCAGCTATGGTTTCCGGAAGAATAGCTGCGCTCATAGTCATTATAAGTTTCTATCTCTCCAACCAGGGCGGATAGGAATCTTCGTTCATTCTTTTTGATAAAATGCGACAGCTCACCAAAGTCAACCCAACTATTTATTGGGCAGGCACGAAGGCACTTTAAAACTGTCTTTCTAGCTTCAGTCAGTTGCGGCCGGCGATAAGTTCTAGTTTTAGCAAATCTGATGCGGTCCAATTCAAAAAGGTCAGAAGCGTTCAAATAACCCTGGAGAAGCATACGACATTTGCCGGCATTGTTCAATCTCAGAAAATCGTCGGCCTGCCAACCCACTTCGAGATAGCCGTCATCATTTTGTTCGAGAATTGCCGTATTCAGCAGCAACTGAGATAAACCATAGAGGCGTATTGTTTCTTCAATAACGCGGTAATCCTGCAAACCATCTGTGCCGATGAGCGGCTCTTTATTCACCAGCACTTCATTTACTTTAATCATGGCTGCTTTGGTGGGCAGGCCACTTCCCCTGGTCGTGCGCAGTTTTGTACCGTTGACCAGTTTTAGATAGTTGATGCAGTCTTTTTCAAAGCTTTTTCCAATGGTAAATATTTGCAGATCTTTGTCCTTTTCCAAAATGGAATCCTTGACGATTTTAAACTTCAACTTCAGGGGGCGGACGAGTTTGGCCAGCACGTTAAAAATTGGCCTGGGCATTCCCCGTCCAAGAAAAAACAAACGAGCTGGGGATTTTTGGGCAAGAACATCGCCGAGCCTATAATAATCGCGCCAAGGCAATTTATATTTTTCCCGGATCTCCTCAATATCTTCCGGATCAATCTTGCCCTCTCCCCTGATGAAATCTTCCAGCAGCTCCTTTTCATACGGCGGAAGCCCGTTAAAGATGCTGATTATATTATTCTCATTGCTTAAGTAGCTGTCCAGCGCTCTGATCAGATCCTCTTTTCTACTGGAAACTGTTTTCAAACGGGCTATTTTCACGAGATTGTACAAAGAATTGTGATAGCCCTGTACCGTCATAATCTCCAAATGTTCCCTTAAGGACATTTTTCTACTTGACCCCCAGTTCGTTCGCTGATTTGATGTAGTAGCGGTAGCCCTGTTCTGTAAGAAATAATTGTCGGTTTGCGGCAAAATCCTGCTCCTTGCTCTCCTGCGTTACCAGGGTATAGAAAAAAGCCAGGTTATCTTCTGCTTTGGGCCGCAAAATCCGCCCCAGACGCTGAGCTTCCTCCTGCCGGGAACCAAAAGTACCTGAAACCTGTATAGCCACCCCGGCATCCGGCAGATCCAGGGCAAAATTGGCTACCTTGGAAACGACGAGAGTCTTGATCTCACCTTTTTTAAATTGTTCGTAGAGTTTGATCCTTTCCAGGTTGGGCGTCTTCCCGGTGATAACCGGCACGTTGATCTTTGCGGCAATATTATTCAACTGTTCCACATATTGGCCGATTATGAGCACATTATCCTCCCGGTGCTTCTCCAATAACAGATCGATAACCTGGTGTTTATTATAGTTTTCCGAAGCGATGCGAAATTTTTTCCGGCTGTCGCTGACGGCATAGTCCATCTTGAGGCTTTCCGGCATGGGAACCCTAATTTCAAAGCAGTTGGCAGAGGCGATCCAGCCCTGTTTCTCCAGCACCTTCCAGGGAACATCATATTTTTTGGGGCCGATGAGGCTAAAAACATCCTCCTCCAGGCCATCCTCCCGAATCAATGTGGCGGTCAGCCCCAGACGCCTTTTGGCCTGCAGTTCGGCGGTAATGCGAAAAACGGGGGCCGGCAAAAGATGGACCTCATCGTAGATAATCAGGCCCCAATCCTTCTTGCTGAAAAGGGCCAGGTGGGGGAACCCTTCAGTTTTTTTCGACCGGTGGGTGAGGATCTGGTAGGTGGCCAGGGTGATGGGCCTGATTTCTTTGACTTCACCGCTGTATTCGCCGATGGATTCTGCGGGGATCGTCGTTTTATCCAGCAGCTCTTCTTTCCATTGTCTCAGGGCGGTGATATTGGTGCTTAAAATCAGCGTTTCACACTGAATTTTTTGCATAATGGCCATGCCGGTGAGGGTCTTGCCCGCACCACAGGGCAGCACGACAACCCCGCTGCCGCCCTTGTCTGAACCTTTGGCGTAAAAAGTTTCCACCGCCTGGTCCTGATAATCTCTCAGGCGCAGCTCAAGACCCCCGGCAGTTACCTCCCGCAGGGAAAGGGCAAAGGGGCTGCCCGGTGCGTATCCGGCCAGATCTTCCACGGGAAAACCCAGTTTGATGAGAGTATGTTTAATCTGGCCCCGCATGCCCGGATCAACCTTTAAGCGGTGTTCGCTTTCTTTGGCAAGGATAAAGGGCTGAACCTTTTTCTGGTTGGTTATCTCGTAAATTAAATAACGATCTTCAGAAAAAAGATAGAAAGCCCCGTCTTCACGAATGAGTTTTAATTTTCCGTAACGACTGACCTGATCTTCGATATCCTGCCGCACATTTTGAGGAAGGTCGAACTTGCCGTACTTTTCCAGGACAGAGATAATTTCCGCAGCCTCCATGCCGCTTGAAGCCGCATTCCAGAGGGAAAGGGGGGAGATGCGGTAGGTATGCATATATTCCGGGCTTTTCTCCAGTTCGGCAAAGCGGCCTACTTCATCCCGAACTTCCTCGTAAAGATCGTTATTTACTTCCACCAGTATAGTCTTATCCCCTTGTACAATAATGGGGTTGTTTGGATTGGCTGCCACCTGCAAAACTCCTTTTATTTTTAAGTAATGGAAAATATTCGCCAGGAAAGGCAGATAATCCTTTTATTCCGCACCCATTACCCGGCAAGCCTGACAAGCCTTTTGCCGGGGGAAAAACCCTTATCGGTTGTTATGCTAATTCTCTGGAAAATATCGAAAAGGGAAGGTTAATCAGGAAACTAGGGCGAAATGATCTCAGGGAATTGTCGATAGGTATTTTAAGGGGGGCATTTTGTGTTTCAGAAAATAAATGAACTCGGATATGCTGCCAGGGCTGAACAGGTAACCTCTTTTCTCGTGATGGATATACTGGAAAAGGCGCAGGAGATGGAGGCAAACGGCGAGGAGATCATTCATCTGGAGATTGGGGAGCCCGATTTTGATACCCCGCAGCCCGTAAGGGAGGCCGCTGTGCGGGCGCTTGCAGCGGGAGATACCCATTATACCCATAGCCTGGGCAAACCGGCGCTACGGCAGGCCATCGCCGACCATTATAAACGCAAGTACGGGGTTGAGTTTTCCCCGGAACAGGTCATCATTACCTCCGGTTCCTCCCCCGGAATGCTGCTCGTTTTCTCCGTGCTGATCGAACGTGGCGATGATGTGATCCTTCCCGATCCGCATTATGCCTGTTATCCCAATTTCGTCCGCTACCTGGAGGGCAGGCCCGTTTACCTTCCGGTGCGTGGGGAATGCGGCTTCAAATACGACCTTGGGGATATTAAAAAAGTCCTGAATGCCCGGACAGCATTCCTCATGCTCAATTCCCCGGCCAATCCCACGGGTTCGGTCTATGGCGGCAGGGAATTGCAGGAGCTGGCCTCCCTGGGCCAAATGATCGTTTCTGACGAAATCTATGCTGGGCTCATTTACGGGCAGGAACAGCACACCATTCTGGAATATGCGGAGAAGGCCTTTGTCATCGGCGGTTTTTCCAAGGTTTACGCCATGACCGGTTGGCGCCTGGGCTATATCATCGCCCCGCCGGAATATATCCGCCCCCTGCAGAGCCTGCAGCAAAACTTCTTCATCAGCGCGTCGTCCTTTGCCCAGGAGGCTGCCCTGGCTGCTTTGGAACATTGTGACCGGCATGTGGCTGCCATGGTGGAAACCTACGATGGCCGCCGCCGCTATCTGCTGGGACGCCTAAAAAAAGCCGGCATTGCACCACCCGTCGATCCCGAAGGAGCGTTTTATGTGCTGGCCGATATGCGGAAATATACTCGGGATTCCCTGGCCTTTGCCATGGATATCCTGGAAAAAGCCAGGGTGGCCCTGGCTCCGGGCATTGATTTCAGTCCAAAAGGGGAAGGCTACCTGCGGATCACCTATGCCAACTCCCTGGAAAATATCGAGGAAGGTATGAACCGCCTGGAGGCTTATCTGGGAAGCAAATAGAAACATAAGCCATCAAAAAGGAATAGAAAAAGGAATGCAAAATTGCTGTTTATTGCTGTTACCATACTCTTCCTTTTTGACGTGATATGCTATATAATGTAAAGGGGTATTCTTAAGGAAAAGGGGTGGGCAAACAAAAATGATACTTAAAAATAATAAAGGAATGGCTATGGGTTTGGCACTAATTATTGGCTTGGTTATTGCGGTAACCGGTTTTGCACTTTGGCAAACCAGTGCCAGCGATTCGATCCAAGTAGAAAGGGACGAAAACCAGGCCCAAGCATACTATTATGCCAAATCAGGGGTAGAGCTGGCCGTTGGTTTGCTGCAGTCCAACCCTGGCTATCTTCAGCCCGGAGGCGAAGCCTCATTTTGTGGAAAATTATCAGATAATGTATTTGCAAACACCATTGATCCAAACGGTAACCACAATATTGAATTTATAATCACCAGGGATGAGGACGGTAATGTTTACAGAATTACATCACGAGGAATCGTGCATGGCGGTGTCGCCGGGGGAGGGCAGGTTGCAGCCAGTGCAGTTGGCTTTGAAATTAGCAGTCAGGCATTAGGGGAGAGCACAGGTGATGAAGGGGGTACAGGCGGCAGTGGCAGCAACAGTGCAAATGCGCAAATGCCTCCATTGGACATGATTTTTTCATTGGGGAAAATTCATCTAACAGGTAGTTCGCAAATTGTAGGAAATACAGGAACCAATTCTACTGAGGCAAACAGCGTTGAGTTAGCCTGGTCTACAATTATTAATGGCATACTTTCTATAGGGCCCGGAGGAAATCCGTTAACGGTAATAAATGCTGCCAATCTATCAGGTAATTTGCCACAAGGCAGTACACATTTGACGTCTGTCAGGGATTGTTATAAGATGCCAAGATTTCCTGAATTTCCTGATAATCTTCCCTACAAAGGGATAATGGAAGCCGGTTGGTGGCCAATTCCCACTGGCGGACATCAAATAAATGCCAGTGGAAATTACGACACTATCAATGTGTTACAGGAATTAACTATTAATGTTGGTGAGCAGGATCTGCTAATCAGGACAAAGACTTTGAAAGTTTCAGGTGAATTAAAGATAAACCGAACAGGGGCAGGCCATCTATTATTGTACGTGGAAGATATATTTAAGATTGAAGGGAGTGGAAAGATCAATTCTGG